>DASTWH010000427.1:0-7072 GCA_035758735.1 Gaiellaceae bacterium | reverse complement strand
TCTTCTTTCCGGTCGAGCTCTCGTCGAGCCCCTGCATGATCAGCGTCCGGCCGTCCGGCATGAGCAGCTGGCTCGGGTACCAGCGGCCGTGCGCCATGTTCGGCTGCCGCGTCCAGGTCTCCGACCACGGGTTGAAGGTGTAGACGTGGTTCAGGCCGGCGTACCTGTCGGTCGGAGAGTCGACGTAGGAGAGGTTCCCGCCCGTGACGAGCAGCCGGCCGTCGGCGAGGAACGATGTTCCCGAGCACCAGATGTTCACGGAAAGGCCCGTCGCTGGGTCGATCGGTGGATCGACGCGCTTGAACGCGCTCGCCCCGGTGCCGAGCGACGGATCCCAAAGCACGGCCCAGGCCTCGTTTCGCCGCGGAGCGGAGTCGGGCTCGTTCGGATACGCGTACCACATCACCTTTCCGGTGGGGAGCATCGCCGCATTGATCCCCATGACCGGAATATCGAACCGGCCGTTCCACCGCCCTCCGATCTCGGGGGCCACATCGACGGCGCTCGAGCTCGTCGCCTGCGGCGCCGACTGCGACGCGGGTTGGGCCAATCCTCCCGCGCGACGGGCCGCTGCCTCCTGACGACGAAGTGCGGCGTGCTCGGCGGCGTGCTCCGGCCCGAGTACGGCCGTCTCCCATGCTCGAAGTTGCCGCTCCGTGAGCCCACGGACCCCCAGATCCCCCGAGTGTGGGTGCACGGCGACCGCCGGGTTCGCCGGGGTCGCACGAGGGATGGCTGCGAGGGTCGACGGCGAGCTGCCAGCCGCCGCCGGAAACGCCTGCGACAGCAGAACAGCCATGGCGACACCGCCGAAAGCAAGTGCGCCGAGAACGCGTCGGGGCGAACGAGCGCTGGGTGGGCGCACCCTGACAGCGCCCGGGACGGGCCGCTTCGCGTTCGCGCGAGACAACGCCCAACACCCCCTTCCCCAGCCTGAACGCCCTGTCCAGGGCGGACAGGAGGGTAGCAGGTGATCGCAACGGGGGCGCCTGGGCGGACGGCCAGGGTTTACCTAGACTCAGAACGTGAGCACAGCGAGCGCGGCCGCGGACCGCATGCCGGACATCCCCGTTTTCGACCTCCGGATGGAAGCTGAGGACCTCGAGGCCGTCGAGACGGCACTCCGATCCGGTCGGCTCCGGTCGGGTTCGGGCACGGCAGCGCTCGAGGAAGCGTTCGCGCGGCAGCTCGGCGTCCCACACGTCGTCGCGTTGTCGAGCTGCACGGCCGCCCTTCACCTGGCATACCTCGCCGCGGGCGTTGGGCCCGGCGACGAGGTCATCGTCCCGTCGTTCACCTTCGTCGCGACGGCCAGCGCGGTCGTGTACTGCGGCGCTCGACCCGTCTTCGCCGACATCAGCGGACTCGAGCAGCCGTCGATCGATCCGGCAGACGTCGAACGGAAGCTCACGTCGCGTACGAAGGCCGTGGTCGCGGTCCACTTCGGCGGATACGCCGCGCCCGTCGACGAGCTTGCCGACCTCTGTGCGCACCACGGCGTTGCGCTGATCGAGGATGCCGCGCACACGCCTTCGGCATGGCTCGGAGGCCGAAAGCTCGGCACGTTCGGTCTCGCCGGGGCATTCAGCCTCTTCTCCAACAAGGTTCTGCCGGTGGGCGAAGGCGGCTTCTTGGCCACGTCCGACGCGGACATCGCGCGTCGGTGCCGCGAGCTTCGCGCGCATGGGGCGACCGCGGATGCCTGGGCACGAGACGAATCCGGCGACGACACCTACGACGTGCTCGAGTCAGGCTTCAACTACGCGTTCGACGACGTACGGAGTGCGCTTTGCATGTCCCGTCTGGATCGGCTCGAAGACGACATCGAGACGCGGCGTCAGCTCACGATGCGGTACCGGGACCTCCTGAAGGACACGACCGGGATCCTGCTGCCGTACACGGACGAACAGGTCGCAGCCTCGTCTGGCTACGTGATGCCGATCTTCCTCGAGGACCCCGAGCTGCAAGCGGCGTTTCGACAGGAGCTGCGCGAGAACGACGGAATCCAGACCACCGTCCTCTATCCGCCGACACACCTCTTCTCGGCCTATCGCGATCGCTTTCCGACGCCCGCGCTCCCGAACACCGAGCTGGCCGGGCAGTCGATCGTCGTCCTGCCCATGTTCACGCACCTCACGCACGAGCAGCAGGATCGGATCGTCGGCGCCGTGCACAAGGCGCTTGGCCGATGAGCTGGACCGTCTCGCTCGAGAACTCCGAACTCTCCGACGCGGAGGTCGACGCGTACCTCGACGTCCTCAAAGGCGGCTGGCTGACGATGGGCCCCCGGACGCAGGAGTTCGAGCGAATGTTCGGCACCATGATCGGCGTCGAGGGGTGTCTCGCCGTTTCGAGCGGCGCCGCCGGGCTCCAGTTGGCCCTTCTCGGGCTCGGTATAGGTGCGGACGACGAGGTCCTGCTCCCGGCGTTCACGTTCGTCGCTGCCGCCAACGCGGTCGCCGCCGTCGGGGCACGCCCGGTCTTCTGCGATGCGAGCAGCGACGACGACCCGAGGCTCGCGGTGGAGGACATTGCACGTCTCGTCTCGCCTCGGACGAAAGCCGTGATCCTCACCCACCCGTTTGGCGTACCGGCGGCGTCCGAGAGCGTCGCGGCCCTCTGCCGCGCCCGCGGCATTCGTCTACTCGAGGACTGCACGACTGCGATCGGCGCGTTGGCGCCGGACACCGAGCGCTGGGTGGGCGCGATCGGCGATGCAGGCGTCTTCTCGTTCCGGTCCGACGGCCCTATGCCCCTCGGCGAAGGCGGGATGGTGGTTGCCGGCGACGACGCGATCTCCCGGCATGTTCGCCTGCTTCGATCACACGCGATGACATCGGTCACGTGGGATCGCCACCGAGGGCATGCGACGACGTACGACGTCGTCGACATCGGATTCAACTACCGCCTGGACGAGCCGAGGTCCGCGATGGGCATTCGAATGCTCGCTTCCCTCGAACGGGACATCGAGCATCGCCGCGCGCTCGCCGCCCGATACCACGAAGCCCTACGTGGCAACGCGGAGATCACGACGCCCTGGGCCGACGATGAGCTCGCGACAGCCGCACCATGGGGTTTCGCGATCCTCAGCGACGACCGTGAGGCGCTGAGACGCAGACTCACGGAACGGAGGATCCAGACGACTGCACACCCGGCCGTCACACAGCTGTCGCGGTACCGCGGGACAGCGGAGTGTCCTCGCGCCGAGGCGTTCGCCGCTCGGCACTGCGTGGTGCCCCTCTCGTCGCGGATGACCGAGGACGACGTCGACATCGTCGCGAGCGCAATCGCCACGGCGTAGCAGCGATGCCGGTCGGCTCACCGATCGGCGAGCTCGCGGCTGACGGTTCGTTTCCGCCGCAGCGTCTCGAGAAGACCCGTCCTCGCAGCGTACGGAGGCACCGACACGTCGTCTCCCGCCTTGCGTCGAGAGTTACGAGCGAATCGAGTGTAGGAGTGTTGACGCAGCGCGTCGCTCCGGCCGGTGAGCGGCCCGAAGCCGCCGCCGGCAAGAATCGAGACGGTCGCATGACCCGTCTCGACGAGCGCCCGCCACGTGGCGGCACGCACGGTACGAGGCGCGTTCAGCTGAAAGAACAAGCGGCGACTCCGCGCGACGATGTGCGACTTGAGATACGACCTTCCGGCCAGCGAGGCCGATCCCTCGTGCAGCACGACCGCGTCCGGTACGAACCGCGACGTGTACCCCGCAGCCTGGAGCCGCTGCGCGAGATCGACGTCCTCGAGGTACGCGAAGTAGCACAACTCGAAACCCCCGACAGCACGGAGCGCCGCGGCGCGGATGAGACAACAACCCGTGGATCCACCGAATACATCTGGCCCTGCGCCGGCATTCGCCGCTTCGATGCCAGCGTCGACCTCGGACGGGATGCCCGTCTCGTCGACTGTCACCCCTCGTGAGTTGACCAGTTGCGGATTCGACGTGTACCGCATGTCGGGCACCAGTGTCGAGACTTCGGGACCTGCCGCTCTGGCGGCATCCACGAGCGCGCCGACGAACGGCGCCTCGACCACGACGTCCGGATTGACGAACAGGAGCCATGTGCCTGAGGCGACCGAGGCGCCTTGGGCAGCCGCCGCTCCGTAACCGGCGTTGATCGGGTTGCGGACGACGACGTCCGTCGAAGCAGGCGCGAGAGCATCAACTGCGCCGTCCGTGGACGCGTTGTCGACGATCACGAACTCGACCAACGCATTCGTGCGCTCGGCCGACGCTCGGATGGCCTGGACGGACCGGCCGAGAGAGTCGCCGGAATCCCAGGCGACGAGAACCACGCTGAGCTCGACCGCGCTCATGCGCTGTATCGGTGAGATCGGTGAACGACGGAGGGCCCAAGTCGCAAGGTCAGAGCCGTCAGATAGGCGCGATGCAGACCCTCGGCTTGACGGGCGGTCGTGAACTCCGTCAGCGCGCGCCTACGAGCCTCCGAGCCGAGGCGCTGACGTAGCTCAGGGTCGCGATGGAGGCGAAGCACCCAGCTCGAGATCGCCTCTGGGTCGTCGGGGCGGACGAGGATCCCGTTCACGAGGTGCTCGATCTGCTCGGGCACACCGCCGACCGCAGTCGCGACGACCGGTATCCCGGCGGACATCGCCTCGAGCGTGGCGAGCGGGAAGCCGTCGCTTCGCGACGACGATACGAGGACGCTCCAGCGCGGCAACACTGTCTCCGCGGGCAGCGCGCCTAGCATCGTCATTCCCCCGTCGCGGAGAAGGTCGTCGTCGAGGAGAGCAGCGAGCGGCTCGCGCAGATCGGTGTCACGGTCGAGGTCGCCCGAACCCACGTGCTCGAATCGGATCTCAGGCATCTCAGCGCGAATACGCGCCGCCGCGCGGAGGAACACGTCCGTACCCTTCACCCAGCTCACCGTGCCGACAGATCCCACGATGAACTCGTCCGCCAGCAGCGGCGGCTGCGACGACCTGGGCACACCGTTGAGCACGGTGTGGACGGGCGTTCGCCACGCGTGTCTGCGCAGCATCGACGAGACGGCGTCCGAGACGCCGACCAGCACGTCCGCGACCCGCGCGGCGACCATCACGGTCGCGTCGCGCTTGAGGCCCGGCTCCGGAAGCTCGTGAGACTGCAGCACGACCGGCAATCCACAGTGACGCGCGACCACAGCCTCCGGCAAGGAGTGGAGAGTGTTGGCATGCACCACATGTGGTCGAACGCTGAGGAGCGCATCGTGAACGGCCCGGAGGTACGCGGGCGTGCTACGTAGGCGCGTGACCGTTCCAGGGGGCTTGCGCCAGCCACGGCCGCTCACGGCGATCGGGCGCTCCGCCGCACCGGCCAGTGGCAGCCCGCCCACGACATGGTCCAGCAGCGGCCCTGCGCCCGGGACCCAGCAGCTCACCGACCACCCGTACCTGCGAAGCTCTTCGACGACGCGAAGGACGGATGTGCTTGCACCGAGTACCTCCGTCTCGTGGAAGAGCACCATTGCCCGCAGGACGCCCTGGCGAAGTGGGTCCGAAAGCGCCGTGTCGCGGGACGAACTGGGCAACGGCCGAGCGGACGCGCGCTCCGCAACGGAGCCGTTGCGATCGACCGCTTCAGGCTCGGCCAAGCCGATAGACCTCACGATCCTGCCCATCGTGGTTCGCTGCGCCACGGGAACCTCTCATCTCATCGTCCTCGCTCGGCACCGTCAGCGCGCGAGCGACCCGGATTGAGTGTCGGCAGCATTCACCCAGAGATGAAGTCCCCTCTGATCTGGAAGCTAACACGCCCGATGCCGTCGACACCGAGCCGCGGGACGGCCAGAGTCGCCTACTCGAGCGGCCGGCGAAACGCGGTCGCGTCGTCCGGGCTGTCTGCCGATATGACGTGGAATGCCTGACCGCTACGACGTGATCGCGGGCGGCGGACTCGCCGGCCTTACCGCAGCGTACGCCTTTCAGCTCGCCGGAGCCGACGGCTGGACCGTGGTCGAACGCGAGCTGCGACCAGGCGGTCATGCGCGATCCCTCGAGATCGATGGTTACACGTTCGACTATGGGCCGCACATCCTGTTCACAACCGACGCGTTCATCGAGCAGCTCATCCGCGACCTACTCGTGGAGAACCTCCACGAACAGGAGCGTCAGGCCTTCATCTACCACCACGGGCACGGGACCTATACCCGGTTCCCGTTCCAGGCCCACCTCCACGGCTTGCCGGTCAAGCTCGTCCACGAGTGCTTGGCGGACCTCGTGGACGCAGTCGCTGTTCGCGCGCGCGGAGACTTCTCGCCCGCCAACTACGAGGAGTGGATGCGAGGCACCTTCGGCGACGCCATATCGGAGCGGCTCATGATCCCGTATGCGCGAAAGCTCTGGACAGTCGAGCCCTCGACGATGGACTTCGACTGGATCGAGCGCCGGGTGCCCACCCCGGACGTAAGCCGGATCCTCCTGGGAGCGCTGACGGACGACGTCGAGCAGATCGGAGCGACCGCGAGCTTCTGGTACCCCATGCGTGGCGGGATCGAGGCCTTGCCAAGCGCGCTCGCTCGCCGGGTGAAGGGGCTCGAGCTCGGGCGAACGATCGATGCGATCGACATCCGGAAACGAGTCATGAGGTTCGCCGACGGGGACGCGCTCGAGTTCGATCGCCTGGTACTGACGACGCCGCTCCACGAGTTGCCACGACTGCTCGGTGGGGAACTGCCTGCAAGCATCGCATCCGCGTGCAACAGCCTCGCGTACCAGAACATCCTCTGCGTCAACCTCGGGGTGGACCGACCGCAGTCTTCAGAGATGCACTGGGTGTACTTCTACGAGGATGATTTCCCGTTTCATCGCCTCTCGTTCCCTGCGGCGTTCAGCCCGCACAACGTTCCCGAGGGCAAGAGCTCGCTGTCCATCGAGATTGCAGCGCCGCGCGGAGAGCGCGTCGACGCCGAGCTCATGGTGAGTCGAACCATCGAAGCCCTTCGGCGTGCAGCGATCATCGGACGTGACGTGGACGTGGAGCTCGTCGACACACAGTTCATCTCACCTGCATACGTCGTCTACGACCTCCAGCACCGGCGCAACGTGGACACGATCGTCTCCTGGCTCGCCG
>DASTWH010000390.1:0-2631 GCA_035758735.1 Gaiellaceae bacterium | reverse complement strand
GGCAGTCGAGCGCCATCGCGATCGGCTGACCGTGGAAGTTGCCGTTTGACACGATCAGGTCGTCCTCGAGAAGGACAAGGGGGTTGTCGGTGGCGGCGTTGAGCTCGATGCCGATCGTCCTCGCCACGTGATCGAGCAGGTCACGACTCGCGCCGTGCACCTGCGGGGCGCACCGCAGCGAGTACGCGTCCTGGACCTTGTCACACCAGCGGTGCGATTCGACGATGGCCGAGCCCTCGAGGAGCGCGCGAAGCGTCGCGGCGCTCGTCGTCTGCCCCGGCAACGGACGCGCGGCGTGGATCGAGGGATGGAAGCTCGTCGGCGTCCCCTGGAGCGCCTCGAGCGACATCGCGCACGCGATGTCGGCGACGCGCGCCAGTCGCTGGGCTCGGACGAGCGCGAGCGACGCCATCGCTGTCATGAACTGGGTCCCGTTGATGAGAGAGAGCCCCTCTTTCGCGTCGAGCACGATCGGCTCGAGGCCGACGGCGCGCAGCGCGTCCAATCCGGGAAGGAGCTCCCCGCCGACGGCCGCCTCGCCCTCGCCCACCAGCGGCAGCGCAAGGTGCGCGAGCGGCGCGAGGTCGCCGCTCGCCCCGACAGAGCCGCGCGACGGGACGCGCGGGACGACCCCGGCGGAGAGGGCTGCGACGAGCAGCTCGACCGTCTCGACCCGGGCGCCGGAGTAGCCCTTCGCGAGCGTGTTCGCGCGGAGCAGCATCGCGCCGCGGACGATCTCGTCCGGGTACGGATCGCCGACGCCGCACGCGTGGCTGCGAAGGAGTCGGAGCTGGAGCTCGGCCGCCTGCTCGGGAGGGATGGACTCCGAGACGAAGCGCCCGAAGCCGGTGTTGACACCGTACGTGTGGTCGCCGACCTGCGACTCGAGGAACGCGCGCGACCGGCCAACGCGCTCGCGCCCCTTCGCGGACAACGCCACCGGGCGCCGGTCGACGGCAACGTCCCAGACGTCCGTGAGGCTGAGGTCGTCGCCAGTCAGCTCGACCGGGTGCGGCACGGGTCGAGTCTAGACGCGCGCACCGGCCGCCTCGCCCATGAGGGGTCGTGCCGCGATCGCAGCGCCGGCCTACCGGGTGCGCGCGCCCCCGGCACGGGGGAGCGAGGCTCCCTGGAGTCACGCTATCGAGCGAACACGGGCCGCTCTGTGCCGACTTCGTGCCATTTCCCTGCCGGCCGCCTCACCGAGCGAGGTGCCACTCGAGCACGCGATCGGGCTCGAGCCGCTCGAGCAGAAGCGCGCGCGCCGCGGCGGCGAGCGCCTCGTCCGTCGGGACGCCGCCGGGCCCGACCGCGTTGACGACACCGGACGCGACGGCCGCGGCCACCACGCTCGACGCGGGTACGAGACCGACCAGCTCCCCTCGCCCGACGGCCGCCCCCCGCTCTTCCGCCTCGCGCACGATGCGATCGACGAGGACGTGCGGCTCCGTCGCCCCGAGGTCGACGACGTTCGTCGAGACCTGAATACCGCCGCGCAGCCGGAGCCCGAGCGCTTGCACGCCAGGGAGCCCGCCCGACGACTCGCGCACAGCCGCTGCGACCTGCTCGGCGACCTCCAGCGATCCGTCCAGCCCGACGTTGAACGCGAGGAGCGGCGCCCGCACGCCGACGAGCACGGCTCCCGCCAGCGGGTCGATGGTCCGCGGCCCGTACGCAGGCGCGAGCTCCCTCGCGTGGATCCGGCGCTGGAGCTCCTCTGGACCGCCACGCCGGTAGAACGCCGGCCGGCGCCCGTCGGCAAGCGACCCGTAGAGGAAGACCGTCGCCCCGACCTCGTCGCCGAGCCTCCGCGCCACCGTGAGTGCCACGCGCTCCGCGCGACCCGCGTCGTCGCGCCAAAGCGGGACGATCGGAACGACGTCAGCAGCACCCACGCGAGGATGCACGCCGTCGTGATGCCGGAGGTCGATCGCATCGCGAGCGGCCGCGACGCCCGCGACGAGGCCGTCCTCGAGCACGCGATCGTCACCGATCAGCGTGAACACCGACCGGTGGTGGTCGGCGTCGACGTGCGTGTCGAGGAGCTGCGCGCCGACCGACGCGAACGCATGCCCGATCGCCTCGACGATCGCACGGTCACGTCCCTCGGACACGTTGGGGACGGACTCGAGCGGTCGCATCCGCCTACTCTAGAAACCCGTGCGCGAGCCGACCGCCCCCGTCTACTACGACCGCCGAGCACCCGAGTACGACGACTGGTACCTCGGCCTGGGCCTCTTCGCCGACCGCGAGCGGCCGGGGTTCGACGACGAGCTCGCGCGGGTCTCGGAGGTCCTCGCGAGGCTCCCCGAGGCGCGCACGCTCGACGTCGCGTGCGGAACCGGCTTCCTGACGCAGCACCTGCGAGGCGGCGTGACCGGGCTCGACGCGAGCCCGCGCATGCTCGCCATCGCATCGACGCGCATCCCGAGCGGGACGTTCGTCGAGGGCGACGCCCTCGCACTGCCGTTCTCGGACGACAGCTACGACCGCGTCGTCAGCGGCCACTTCTACGGGCACCTGGACGACGACCAGCGCGTCTCGTTTCTCCGCGAAGCACGCCGCGTCGCGCCCGAGCTCGTGCTCGTCGACGCCTCGCGCATCCACTCGCCGGTCGACGAGGAGTGGTCG
>DASTWH010000252.1:0-4108 GCA_035758735.1 Gaiellaceae bacterium | reverse complement strand
CATCGCGAGATCGATCTGGCCACCGCGCAGGGCGAGCACGAGCGGAGCCGAGCCGGTGAAGAACGTCACCTTGATTCCGTCCATCGCGGGCCGGCCGCCCCAGTACGCGTTGTTCCGGACGAGCTCGGCGCCCTTCTTCTCCGTGTAGCTCTTGAGCTTGTACGCGCCGGTTCCGATCATCCCGCTCTTGAGCCACGTTCCCGGCTTGGCCGCGATCGCGGCCGGCTGGATGATCACCTGGTAGGTCGTCTGGCTGAGCAGGTAGGGGAACGTGCCGAGCGGCGCCTTCAGCCGGAAGCGCACGGCGTACCGGCCGACCGGCGAGACTCCCGCGGCATCGAAGAACGTGGAAAGGCCCGCGTTCGAGCCCTTGCCCACGTACTGCTTCATCGAGGCGACGACGTCCGCCGACGTCATCTCCTTGCCGTTGTGGAAGCGCACGCCCCTGCGGAGCTGGAACACCCACACGGTCGCGTCCTTGTTCGGCTTCCAGCTCGTCGCGAGCATCGGCTGGACCTGGGCCTGGGGGTTGGTGAACGTGAGGTACTCGCCCGGAATGCCCGCAAACGCGAGAGTTCCGCCGTCGTTGAGGAGATACGGCTCGACGGGGCTCGCGGGTGTCGTGATTCCGGCGCGGAGCGTTCCTCCCGCCTTGCCGAGCACGGGCGCCGCGTGCGCGACGTCGGCCTCGCCGACGTAGCGGAGCAGCATGCCGATCGAACCGAGCGAGAGGCCGAACATCCCGGCTCGCTGCAGGAACTCCTGACGGTCGAGCTCGCCGGCGACGAGCTCGTCGATGAGGTTGTTCTCGATGGGGCCCGCCTCGGCGTGGCGGTACTCCTCGACGGCCCTACGGGTGTCTCGATCCATGCTTCCCTCCTAAGCAGGCTGTGGCGGTGACGCACGAGGTGTACTCCCGATCGCCCAGGTCGCGCGTTCTTCTCGTGGATCCGTATTCCACGTCGATTGGGGGGTTATCGCACGCGTCGGCGTCGCTCGTCAAGCCTTCGTTCTGCATGTGGATACCGGTTCCGGACCGGTGTACGCTCAGGTGCGATGGCAACCGTGAAGCCCGTGGAGGCAACGGCGGTTCGGACGACCAGCGAACGCCCGCCCTCCACGTCCGCCGGGGTGAAAGCGACGCTTGCCGTGCTCGACCTCCTCGCGTCTCGGAGCCCTCTCTCACTGTCGGAGATCTCGCGCGAGCTGGGGCTCGCGAAGAGCACGCTGCACCGGATCTGCGCCGTGCTCGTGGAGCGCGGGTGGGCGGTCCGGGACGCGGACGGCCGCTTCGCGCTCGGCATTCGTGCGCTGCGCCTCGGCTCGTCGTCCTCGGAGCTGCCGATAGTCACCGCGTATCGGACCGTCGCGGCGGAGTTCCTCACGCGGCACGACGAGACGATCGCGCTCGCGATCCTCGACGGGCTCGAGTCCCTCTTCGTCGCGCTCGAGGAGACGTCGCAGCCCGTCCGTCTCGTGACGCACGTCGGCTCGAAGACGCCGGCCTTCGCGTCGGCGAGTGGGCGTGTCGTGCTTGCCTCGCATCCGCCGGCCGCCGTGGCGGCGATGTACGGCGGGCAGCTCCTCGTCACACCCACCGGCCGCCGGCTCAACGGTGTTGCCGAGCTGCAGTCGATCCTCATCGAGGTCCGCGAGCGCGGGTACGCGGAGAACGTCGAGGAGACCGCGGACGGTCTCTATGCCGCGTCGGTCCCGGTCACGAACGGCGAGCGGGTCACGCTGGCTGCGCTGACGGCACTCGTTCCGATGTCTCGCGTGACACAGGAGCGGCGAGAGCTGATCGTCGCCGACCTACGCGTGCTCGGAACCGAGCTCTCGGAGCTCGTGGACTGGCTTCCGTCGTTCTCGTCCCGGCGACCCTGAGCACGCGGCCGGTCCGGGCGTGAAGGTCGCGGAGCTCCGCACCTTCGTCGTCGGCAATCCGCCGCCCTCGTTCGGCGGCCGCTACTTCGTGTTCCTCACACTCACCACGGACGACGGCATCAAGGGCGTGGGCGAGGTCTACGCGGCGACGTTCCATCCGCGAGCGCTCGAGTCGATGATCGCCGACGTCTTCGAGCGCCACGTCGAGGGCACGGACCCGTTCGCGATCGAGGCGCTGACGCGGCGCATCGCGATGCGCGGCTACTCGGGTCGCCCGGACGTCTCGCTCATGGGTGTCCTGAGCGGGCTCGAGATGGCGTGCTGGGACATCGTCGGCAAGGCGGTCGGTCGTCCCGTCTTCGAGCTTCTCGGCGGACGCGTACACGATCGGCTCCGCGCCTACACCTATCTCTATACGGAGCCGGACGACGCCGTGGACGTGTACACGGATCCCGACCTCGCCGCCGACCGTGCGACTGCGTATGCGGCGCAGGGCTTCACGGCGCTGAAGTTCGACCCCCTCGGGCCATACTCGGCGTTCGATCCGCGTCAGCCGAGTCTCGAAGCGCTCGCGCGCTCGGAGACCTACGTCGCACGCGTGCGTGAGGCCGTCGGCGATCGCTGCGATCTGCTCTTCGGCACGCACGGTCAGCTCACGCCGTCCGGTGCGGTGCGACTGGCACGCAGGCTCGAGCGCTTCGACCCGCTGTGGCTCGAGGAGCCCGTGCCGCCGGACAGCCCCGAGGCGATGGCCATCGTTGCCCGGTCGACCTCGATCCCGATCGCCACGGGCGAGCGGCTGACGACGAAGCACGAGTTCGCGCGCGTCCTGCGGAACGAAGCAGCGGCGATCCTGCAGCCGAACCTCGGCCGGGTCGGCGGTCTCCTCGAGGCGAAGAAGATCGCCGGGATGGCCGAGGCGCACTACGCGCAGATCGCGCCGCACCTCTACTGCGGCCCGGTCGTCGGCGCCGCGAACATCCAGCTCGCGACCTGCAGCCCGAACTTCCTGGTCCTCGAGGGGATCGGACGCTGGGACGGGTTCCACGCCGAGATCCTCGAGCGGCCCATCCGCTGGGAGGACGGCTACGTGATCCCGCCGACCGAGCCCGGCCTGGGCGTCGAGCTCGACGAGGAGGTCGCGCTCGCCCACCCGTACGACGGCGAGGAGCTCCACCTGACGCCCGCCGACGACCCGGTCACCTGATGCGCGTCGCCTTCGTGGGTGTCGGCCGGCTCGGCCGTCACCTCGCGGCGAGCGTGCTGCGCGCCGGGTTCATCGTCTCCGTGAACGACCTCGATCGAGGCGCTGCTCGGCGCCTCGAAGCTGCGGGCGCGGAGTGGGCGGGGTCGCCGGCAGCCGCGGCCGACGGGGCGGATGCGGTCATCACGTGTCTCCCGTCCCCGAGCGCCGTCGCCGAGGTCGTCGCGGGCACGGAGGGCGTGCTGACGTCGCTGCGCGAGGGCGGCACCTGGATCGACATGAGCACGAACGACCGGCACGAGCTCCTACGGCTTGCCGCGATCGCCGCCGAGAAGGGGGTCGCGACGCTCGAGGCCCCGGTCACGGGTGGCACGCATCGCGCGGCGACGGGCGACATCACCGTGATCGTCGGAGGAGACGAGCGCGTCGTCGAGGCGCACATGCCGCTCCTCGGGGCGATGGGTGGTCGGGTCTTCCACATCGGGCCGCTCGGTCTCGCGTCGGACCTCAAGGTGATCACGAACATGCTCGCGTTCGTCCACCTGGTCGCATGCGGCGACGCCCTCATGCTCGCGAAGCGGGCGGGGATCGACCTCGGGCTCGCGTTCGAGGTGATCCGGGAGAGCTCGGGCACGAGCTTCGTGCACGAGACCGAGGGGCAGCTGATCCTGAACGGCAGCTACGACGTCGGGTTCACGATCGACCTCGCGTTGAAGGACCTCGGGCTCGCACTCGCCCTCGGCGAGGACACGGGCGTGCCGCTCGACCTGGTGCAGCGTGTGCGGGATCGATTCGCCGCGGCTGCCGCTCGCTACGGCGGGCAGGCGTGGTCACCGATGGTCGTGAAGCTCCTTGAGGACGAGGTCGGCGCCGACCTTCGTGCTCCCGGCTTTCCGGCGACGCTCGAGCCGGCGAGCTCCGACTAGGACTCGGGGGGCGCGCCACCCGCGGCGGTCCGCCGCTCGACGAACTCCTCCAGCTCGGCCGCGATCGCGTCGTCCAGCGGCGGAGGCTCGAAAT
>DASTWH010000221.1:0-4308 GCA_035758735.1 Gaiellaceae bacterium | reverse complement strand
CCCGAGGGGCGCGTCATCGCCGAAGACGTCGAGAAGGCGGCGATCCGGCCGGCAGCTGCCGCGGCGGGTCAGCCGGAGTTCGAGGTCGTCGAGCTCACCTCGACGCGCAAGACCATCGCGCGCCGCCTCACCGAGGCGTGGCAGGCGCCCGTCTTCCAGCTCACCGTGAGCGCCGACGCGTCCGAGCTCGTCGCGACGCGCGAGCGCATGGTCGAGCTGCTCCGTGAGGGAGAGACGAAGCCGACCGTCTCCGACGTGCTCACCCGGATCGTCGCGTCGGCGCTCATGCGCCATCGGGCCGTGAACGCGAACTTCGTCGACGGGAAGATCCGCCGGTTCTCGGCGGCGAACGTCGGACTGGCCGTCGCCGCGCCGAGTGGCCTCGTCGTGCCGGTCATCCGGGACGCGGACCGCAAGTCCGTCCAGCAGATCGCGGTCGACCGCGCCGACATCGTGTCGCGCGCGCGCGACGGGAAGCTCCAACTCGCAGACCTCGACGGCGGGACGTTCACGATCTCGAATCTCGGGATGTACGAGATCGAGCAGTTCGTCGCCGTCCTGAACCCGCCGCAGGTCGCGATCCTCGCGGTCGGGTCGATCGCGGATCGCGTCGTGGCGCACGACGGCGAGTTCGCTGCGGTCCCGACGCTGACGATGACCCTCACCTGCGACCATCGCGCGATCGACGGCTCCGAGGGCGCCGAGTTCCTGCGGACGGTCAAGCAGCTCGTCGAGAGCCCCGCGCTGGCGTTGTAGCCTCAAGGCCATGGTCATCCGCCGCGGCGGTCGGCAGGACGTCAGGTTCCTCCGCGACATGCTCCACCACGCGTACTACTGGCGCGAGCGGAACCCAGCTGACGGCCCCGGGCCGGCCGCGCGCTACATCAAGGGCTGGGGACGGCCGGGCGACACCGTGCTCATCGCGATCGACGACGGGTTCCCGGTCGGCGCGGCCTGGTACCGACTCTTCCGCAAGGAACAGCCGGGGTACGGATTCGTCGACGAGGAGACTCCCGAGCTCGCGATCGCCGTCGTCCCGAGCCGGCGGGGTCGCGGCATCGGCGACGCCCTCCTCGAAGCGCTCTCCGAGCGCGCACGTGTCGACGGCTACTCCGCGTTGAGCCTCAGCGTCGAACGTGGCAACGCGGCGCTCGAGACGTTCTACGGCCAGCACGGGTTCGCCGTCGTCGACGAAGGCGACGAGCACAGCGTGACCATGCGCCGGGCGCTGTGACGTCCCCTCGCTAGGATCGACCACATGGAGTTCGACGTCGCCGTCCTGGGTGGCGGCCCTGCGGGCTACACGGCTGCGATCCGGGCGGCGCAGCTCGGCGCAAGAGTCGCGTGCGTCGAGCGCGAGACCGAGCTCGGCGGCACCTGCCTTCGAGTGGGCTGCATTCCGACGAAGGCCTGGGTGTCGACCGCCCATGCGCTGCACGCCGCGCGGGAGATCAATCCGAAGCTCGGTGTGACCACCGCCGATCCCCAGCTCGACTTCGCCAAGGCGAACGAGTGGAAGGCGCAGGTCGTCAAGCAGATGACGGGCGGTGTTGCGTCGCTCTTCAAGGCGAACAACGTGACGTGGCTCGAGGGGAGCGCTCGCTTCGAGGGCGCGCGCTCGCTCGTGTTCGACAAGGGCGACCTCGGGCTGAGCTTCAAGAGCGCGATCATCGCGACCGGCTCGTACCCCGTCACGCCGCCGATCCCAGGGCTCGAGTCGCCGCGCTGCGTGGACTCGACCGGCCTCCTCGCGCAGACCGAGGTTCCGAAGCGGCTCGTCGTCCTCGGCGGCGGGATCATCGGCTGCGAGTTCGCGTCGATCTTCGAGCGGTTCGGCACCGAGGTGACGATGATCGAGATGCTCGACTCGCTCATCCCGCAGGAGGACATGGATGCGACGAGCGAGCTCAGGAAGTCGTTCGCACGGCGCGGGATCGCCGTGCACCTGGGCAAGCAATGCACGAAGGTCGAGGACACCGGGAGCGGGCTCGTGGTCCACTACGGAGAGGGCGAGACGGCCGAGTGCGACCTCATGCTCGTGTCCGTCGGACGCGCGCCGCTCGTGGAGGGGATCGGCCTCGAGGCTGCGGGCGTCACCTTCGATCCGAAGACCGGCGTCGGCACCGATGCGCACCGGCGGACGTCCGTCGAGCACATCTACGCCGCAGGCGACGTCGCGGGGTACTGGCAGCTCGCGCACACGTCGTACCGCGAGGGCGAGATCGCGGCCGAGAACGCGACTGGGCACGAGGCGCAGATGCCGGAGTCTCCCGCCGTGCCGCGGCCGATCTATACCGATCCGGAGATCGCGGGCGTCGGTCTCACCGAGGAGCAGGCCGCGGAGAAGTACGGCGCCGAGAACATCGTCACAGGGCGATTCCCCTGGGTCGCGAACGCGCGCGCCGTCATGTCCGGTGACGCCGCAGGCTGGGTCAAGACCATCCACGAGTCGAGTTACGGCGAACTCGTCGGCGTCGTGATCGTCGGGCCGCACGCGACCGACCTCATCGAGGCCGCAGTGGTCGCGCTCGACGCCGAGTCGACGATCGAGACGATCGCCGACGGTATGGCCGCGCACCCGACGCTCGGCGAGGGGCTCAAGATCGCAGGCCAGGTCGCTCTCGGCCGGGCGATCGATCTTCCGCCGCGCCGCAAATAGCGCCAAGCCTCGGTACCCTGCGAGCAATGAAGATTCATACGCGTCGAAACTCCGCGGTCGGCTACCTGACCCTGAGGGCGATTCAGCGCTCGGTGGACAGGAGGCGGAAGCGCCGGAGCGGCCTGAAGGTCGCCGCGTACGTCGGGCTCGGGCTCGTCTCGGCCGGGATCCTCGCTGCCGTGCTCGCCATCGCGCTCAGGCGCCGGTCGGGCGAGGCGGACGAGATCGCGCTCGAGGCGGAGTCCGAGAACGACATCGTCGGCGAGTACGTCACCGCACCGGAACCCATCCCCGCGACGTGAGCTCGGGACAGCCCGGAGGCGGCGGATCTCCGATCCGTTCGGCTCTCGACGGGCTCGTGCCGTACGAGCCGGGAAAGCCGGTCGAGGAGGTCCAGCGCGAGCTCGGGCTCGAGCGTGTCGTCAAGCTGGCGTCGAACGAGGGGCCATTCGGGCCGTTTCCCGCTGCCGAGGTGGCGATCGCCCGCGCGACGGCCGAGCTCAACCGCTACCCGGACGGAGGAGCCTGGCGCCTTCGGAATGCGCTCGCCGAGCGTCACGGCGTCGGTTTCGAGCAGGTGACCGTGTGTGCCGGCGCGGACGCGGTCGTCGGCTACGTGTGCCTCGCCACGCTCGATCCCGGCGACGAGGCCGTCACAGCCTGGCCGTCCTTCGCGAGTTACGTCATCGACCCGTTGAAGCTCGGTGCGCTTCCGGTGCGCGTGCCCCTGGTCGACGAGCGGATCGACCTCGATGCCGTCCTCGCCGCGATCACGCCGCGGACGAAGCTCGTGTTCGTCGCTGCACCGAACAACCCGACCGGTACGACGAACACGCGGGCTGAGCTCGACGCGTACTTCGAGCGGGTGCCCGAGCACGTCCTGACCGTCCTCGACCAGGCGTACTTCGAGTATCTCGACGAGCCCGACTATCCCGAGGGTGTCTCCGAGTACCTCGCGCAGGGACATCGCGTTCTCGTGCTGCGGACGTTCTCGAAGATCTTCGGCCTCGCCGGGCTGCGGGTGGGCTACGGCATCGGGCCTGCGGACGTGATCACGGCGATCGGGAAGGTCCGGCGTGCCTTCGACGTGACGTCCGCCGGGCAGGAGGCGGCGCTCGCGAGCCTCGACGAGACGGCCGAGATCGCCGAGCGCCGTGCGGTCAACAAGGAATCGATGAACCTTCTCCAGGACGTGCTGCGTGAACATCGCTTCGAGCCGGCCGGGCCGGCGGTCGCGAACTTCTTGTTCGTCCGTGTCGGAGACGCCGACGCGCTCAACGACGCGCTGCTGCGCCGCGGTGTCATCGTCCGGCCGATGCGGTCCTTCGGAGCGCCCGATGCCCTTCGCATCACGGCAGGCACGCCCGAGGAGGTCGCGTTCCTCGGCGATGCGCTCGCGGCGCTCGAGCTGCCGGTCGCCGCGGCGACGTGACGCTCGCGTTACGTCTTCGTGGAGGTTCGTAGGGATCGAGGCGGCGAAGGGCGAACGACGGCCTGACGCTCGGCTATCCTCCGCCGGCGGGCGCCCGTCGAGGCGCTCGTCGTCGTAGAACCGGACTCCTTCATGCGAACCACCCTGAAACGAGGACTGGGGCGCGGAGCCGCTCCCAACGGAAACGGGAAGGCGGTGCTGCCGCCCGGCTCGAGCT
>DASTWH010000219.1:0-9274 GCA_035758735.1 Gaiellaceae bacterium | reverse complement strand
GAAGCAATCGACCGTCTCCAGGCCGTCTTCCAGCCCGCGCGTCTCGTGCCGACCTAGGAGCGACCGTGTCCGATAGGCCCGAGGTCCTCTTCGTGTGCGTCCACAACGCCGGACGGAGCCAGATGGCTGCCGGCCTCGTCGAACTCCGCTCCGGCGGCCGCATCGGCGTTCGGTCGGCGGGGAGCGCGCCCGCGGACGAGATCAACCCGGCGGTCGTGGAAGCGATGGCCGAGGTCGGTGTCGATCTCTCGCGCGAGTTCCCGAAGCCGTTGACGGATGACGCCGTTCGGACCTCGGACGTGGTGATCACGATGGGTTGCGGCGACGCGTGCCCGATCTTCCCTGGCAAGAGGTACGAGGACTGGGAGCTCGACGACCCGGCCGGCCAGGATCTCCCCACGGTTCGCAGGATCCGCGACGAGATCGACGCCCGGGTCCAGGCGCTGGTTCGCGAGCTCCTTTGAGCAGGCCGTCGCTCGGCCGGCGCTGCGTGGCGGAGGCGTTCGCGACGTTCGTGCTCGTGTTCGCGGGCTGCGGCGCGATCGTCGTCGACAGCGAGCGGGGCGGATCGCTCGGCGAGACGGGGATCGCGGCCGCGTTCGGGCTCGCGATCATGGTGATGGTCTACGCGACCGGCCACCTGTCGGGAGCGCATCTCAATCCGGCGGTGACGGTCGCCTTCGCCTCGACTCGCCATTTCCCGCTTCGCGACGCGGCCGCGTATGTGCCGTCGCAACTCGTCGGAGCCGTCGCGGGCGCGGCAACCCTCCGGGTTGCCTGGGAGGGAACGCCGGCGAGCCTCGGAGCGACGGTTCCGAGCGTGGGGATCGGCTCTGCGCTCATCTACGAGTTCGCCATGACCGCAGTCCTCATGTTCGTCGTGATGGCGGTCGCGACCGATACGCGGGCGATCGGTGCGGCCGCAGCGATCGCCGTTGGCGGAACCGTGGCGCTCGACGCGTTGTTCGGCGGAGGCGTCACCGGCGCGTCCATGAACCCTGCGCGCTCCTTCGGTCCGGCGCTCGTCGCCGCCGAGTGGACCGACTTCTGGATCTACGTGCTCGCTCCGGTCACCGGCGCGATCGCCGGTGCAGGTCTCTACACGCTCGTCCGTGGCGACGAGCGACGGCAAAGCCGCGTGACCGGCTCAGCCGTCGATTGAAGGCGCGGCCGCGTATTCCACGTCGGTGACGTGATCGAGCCAGGTCGCGGTCGAGCCCGACTCGTCGACCTGGAGCATCGCGATGTGCGTGAGGAAACGATTCCGGGCCGCGCCGTGCCAGTGCTCCTCGCCCGGCTCGAAGAAGACGCGGTCGCCGGGGCGGATCACCTCGATCGGGCCGCCGCGGCGCTGCGCGTGACCGACGCCCTCGACGACGTAGATCGTCTGGCCGTGTGGATGGACGTGCCACGCCGTGCGTGCGCCCGGCGTGAAGTGCACGCTCGTCGCGCTGAGCCTCGACGAGCCCGCCGGAACCGCGATCGGGTCGAGGTACACGGCGCCGCTGAACCACTCGCTCGGCCCCGTGTTCGTCTCGACGGTGCTCCTCGTGATCTCCATGTACGCCTCCTGGGTTCGGGTGGCCGACCTACGCCTTGTGGGTCGGCGGACGGCGCCGCCACGCGAGCGCGGCGACGGCGATGACGACGAGCACTCCGATCAGGCCGACGATGCCGGCGAGCGCCAAGTTCTGGGAGGGGCTCTCCGCCGCCGGTGTAACGGTCAGCGACACCTCCCATTCGACGACGGCGCCCGAGTCGTAGCCCTGCCTGGCCGTCAGCTCGGCGACGCCGGGCTCGGCGTCGGCCTTCAGCGTTGCGCCGAAGTCGGTCGTGGCGCCCGCGGCGAGCGAACCGCCCGTCCACGTCGCGATACCGTCCTCGACCGTGCCCTCCCAGCCGTCCGCCGGGTGGGCGTGCTCGATCTCGATGTCCTCCGGCGCCGTGAGCGTGAAGGACGTCATCGGGTCCGAGCGCTCGTTGGGCGCCTCGAAGGAGATCGACTCGGAGCTCTTGCTCGCGAGGAAACTCGGCATGGCGACGACGTGCGCCGCCGCGGGCGCCGCGAGCACCAGTACGACCGCGGCGACGCTACAAACCGAGATGGCGAGCGATGACCATCCGCTGCACCTCATTCGTGCCCTCGCCGATCTCCAGGATCTTCTGATCGCGGTAGAGGCGTGAGACGGCCGCCTCCTCCATGTAGCCGAAGCCGCCGTGGATCTGGAGTGCCGCGTTCGCGACCCGATTCGAGAGCTCGCCGGTGTAGAGCTTCGCCATCGCGGCCTCGCGCGCGAATGGGCGCCCCTGATCCTTCAGCCACGCGGCCTTGTAGACGAGCGCGCGACCGGCCTCGATCTCGGTCGCCATGTCGGCGAGCTTGAAGCGGATCGCCTGGAAGGACGCGATCGGCCTCCCGAACTGCTCGCGGTCCTGCGCGTACGCGAAAGCGAGGTCGTAGGCGCCCTGCGCGAGCCCGACGCCCATCGCGGCGACGGAGATCCGCCCGCCGTCGAGGATCTCGAGAAACTGGTGGAAGCCTTCGCCGCGCGGCCCGAGGAGGTTGCCTTCGGGGACGGCGCAGTCCTCGAACGAGAGCTCGCGCGTGTCCGAGGCTCGCCAACCGAGCTTCTTCATCGGCGCCGAGACCGTGTAACCGGACGAGCCGTTCTCGACGACGATGTTGGAGATCTCGTCGTCGCCGGTCCGCGCGGTGATGGTCACACCCCACGTGACATCGGTTCCTGCGTTCGTGATGAAGAGCTTCGAGCCGTTCACGACCCACGACCCGTCCCGCAGCTCGGCGGTCGTGCGCGTCGCACCCGCGTCGGAGCCGGCGTCCGGCTCGGTGAGACCGAAGGCCGCCAGCCGTCGCCCCGACGCGAGGTCCGGGAGCCAGCGCTCCTTCTGCTCCTCGGAGCCGAAGAGCAGGATCGGCATCGTCCCGAGCGACGTGTGCGCTGCGACCGTGATCGCGACCGAGGAGTCGATGCGCGTGAGCTCCTCGATCGCGATGGCGTAGGAGACCGTGTCGCCTCCTGCGCCACCGTACTGCTCGGGCACGGGGAGCCCCATGAGCCCGAGCTCTGCGAGCTCCGTCACGAGCTCGTAGGGGAAGCGGCCGGTGAGGTCGAGCTCCGCGGCGAGGGGCTCGACGCGCTCCCGGGCGAAGGTTCGGACCGTGTCGCGGATCAGCTCCTGCTCGGGAGTGAGGTCGAAGTCCACGGCGCGCCGATGGTAGCCAGGAGTTAGGCTGCGCCCGTTCGCAAGCGACAAGGAGATGCCGAGACGATGGGGAGCGTGCAGGAGTTCTTCGAGGGTCTGCCGACCCGCGTGACGCCCGAGCGGATCGAGGGCATGACCAACACCTACGTGTTCGACATCGAGGGTGCCGGCGTCTGGACGGTCGCGATCGCGGACGGTGCGGTAACCGTCACCGAGGGCGCGGGTGACGCCGACTGCACGTTCTCGACGAGCGAGGAGAACTTCGAGAAGATCGTCGCCGGAGAGCAGTACACTACTATGGAGTACATGTCCGGCAAGCTCAAGATCAAGGGCGACATGGGAGCGGCCATGAAGCTCCAGAAGATCTTCTAGACGCGCGGAGTGCCTGCGGCGAAGCCACGATGATCTGGGTCGCGCTCCTCATCCGCTGGGGTCTCAACATCCTGGCGCTGATCGTCGTCGACTGGATGTTCTCCGGCATCGAGATCGGCCGCTGGGGCTCGCTCCTGTTCGCTGCCGCGATCCTCACGATCGGCAACACGATCATCAAGCCGATCCTCGCGATCCTCACGCTGCCGCTCATCATCCTCACGTTCGGACTCGCGTATTTCGCGATCAACGTCCTCATGCTGGCGCTGGCCGAGTGGTTGACGCCGGACTTCTCGATCGACGGGTTCTGGACATACGTCGGCGCGACGATCGTGGTGTGGTTCGTCAACGTCACCGTCGGCTGGGTGCTGGACCGGGTTCGGGAGTGATCGCTTCGTGACCTCGTACGAGCTCTGGCTGTTCCTGCACATCTCGGCTGCGATCGTGTGGATCGGCGGTGCGGTCGCCGTGCAGGTGTTCGCTGCGCTCGCGAAGGCATCGGGTGACCCTGCGCGCTCGGCAGCGCTCGGCAAAGACACCGGCGTCGTGGCTCGCTGGCTCTTCATGCCGTCCTCCCTCGTCGTCCTCGTCACGGGGATCCTGCTCGTGGACGACGGCAACTGGGACTGGGGTGAGTGGTTCGTGGTGCTGGGGCTCCTCGGCTGGGCGGTCGTGTCGCTCACCGCCTTCGGCTATCTGAGTCGTTCGCTGAACCGCATCGGCATGCGCATGGCTACCGAGGGTCCAAGCCCTGAGCTCGGTGCCGAGATGAACCGGCTGATCCTGCTCGCGAGGACTCTCATCCTCATCCTCTTCCTCGTCGTGTTCGTCATGGTCGTCAAACCCGGTACGTAGAGGAGAGCCCGTGACCTGGTACGAGTTCCTGCTGTTCGTCCACATCACCGCGGCCGTGATCTGGCTCGGCGGAGCGTTCACGTTCCAGATGTACGGATTCGTGGTGCGGCGCGGCGGCGACCCGGAGGAGATGGCTCGCTTCGCCGGCCGTGCGGGCTCCCTCGCCGAGCGGATGTTCGTACCCGCGTCCCTCGTCGTGATCCTCGCCGGGATCGGCCTGATGATCGAGGGAAACTGGGACTGGGGTCAGCTCTGGGTGATCTTCGCGCTCGTCACCTTCGCGGCGTCGTTCCTCACCGGGGTCCTGGTGATCTCCCCGATCGCCAAGCGGATTCCGGTCGTCGGTCCGACCACGCCGGCGGGCCAGGCGCTGATCGAGCGGCTGTTCACGATCCTCCGAATCGATCTCTGCTTCATGTACGCGATCGTCTTCGCGATGGTCGTCAAGCCGACGACCGACGACGGCTGGACGATCGCGATCGCGGCAGCCGCGCTGGTGGTCCTGACCGTCGTGTTCCTCGCGCCATTGCGCTCGGGGAGCGGTCGGCCGGCCTCGTCGACGGCGACCGACTGACCAGGCCTCAGGCCTCGAGGTCGACGAGCAGCGCTCCGCCGGCGACCCGATCGCCTTCCGCCGCGTGCACGGCCTTGACCGTGCCGTCGAAGGGCGAGCTCACCGGGATCTCCATCTTCATCGCCTCGAGGACGACGAGCGGCTGCCGGGCGCGAACGGCGTCGCCCGGCGCCACCTCGACGCGGATGACCGTTCCCGGCATCGGCGCGCTGACGCCGCTCTCGCCCTGCGTAGCTCTCGGGCGCTGCGCCTCGACGTCCACGTCGGGCGGTGAGGCCGGCGCCGGGGCCGGCAGATTGAGCCGCCAGGGTGTCCGGAAGGGGCCGGCGGCGCGCAGGAGCGGGGGCGCCGAGAGCGGGGGGTGCTCGGTCAGGAATGCAGTCGTCGCCTCTCCGGAGCGCACCACCGGGTGCGCCACGAGCCAGCGCAGGAACGACAGGTTGGTCGGCACTCCGTCGACGCGGGTCTCCGTGAGCGCCTCGGTCAGGAGGTCGAGCGCTTCCTCCCGGGTGCCGGCCCGAGCGACGAGCTTCGCGATCATCGGGTCGTAGGAGAGCCCGATCTCGTCGCCTTCCTCGACGCCCGAGTCGACGCGGATCGAAGCGGGGAGCTCGAGTCGCTCGATCCGCCCGGACTGGGGGAGGAACGTCCTCGGATCCTCGGCGTAGAGCCGGACCTCGACCGCATGGCCGCGGATCGCGGGAGGCTCCGCCAGGACCTCTCCCTCGGCGATGCGAATCTGCCGCTCGACGAGGTCGAGGCCGGTGATCGCCTCCGTGACGGGGTGCTCGACCTGGATCCGCCCGTTGAGTTCGAGGAAGAAGAAGGCGCCGTCGTCGACGACGAACTCGACCGTTCCCGCCCCGCAGTACCCGATCGCCTTTCCAAACGCCGTCGCAGCCAAGTGCAGGTCGGAGCGAACCTCGGCAGCGAGCCCCGGCGCAGGAGCTTCCTCGAGCACCTTCTGGTGCCGTCGCTGCACGGAGCAGTCGCGCTCGCCGACAGCGACGACGGCGCCGTGCGAGTCAGCGAGAAGCTGCACCTCCACGTGACGCGGCCGCTCGAGGTAGCGCTCCAGGTACAGCGTGCCGTCGGAGAAGGCTGCGGCTGCCTCGCGCTCTGCGGCGGCCAAGGCATCCTCGAGCTCGGCAGCGGAGCGGACGACGCGCATCCCCCGTCCACCGCCCCCGGCCGACGCCTTCACGAGCAGCGGAAATCCGACCTCCTCCGGGCTGCCGTCCGGGAGGACGGGGACTCCGGCATCCCGCGCGACTCGCTTCGCGGCGATCTTGTCGCCGCCGAGCCGAAGCGCCTCGGCCGGCGGGCCGATCCAAGTGAGCCCCGCAGCAGCGACGGCTTCGGCGAACTCGGCGTTCTCGGCGAGGAACCCATAGCCGGGATGGATCGCGTCGGCTCCGGCCTCGCGCGCGGCGCGAATGTGCTCTTCGGAGTGGAGGTAGCTCGAGATCTCCACGGTCGCGTCCGCCGAGCGGGCATGGAGCGAAGCGAGGTCGGCGGGCGCAGCGACGGCGACGGTCTCGATCCCGAGCGCGCGGCACGTGCGGAACACGCGCAGCGCGATCTCTCCTCTGTTCGCGACGAGCAGCCGCCGGATCGGCACGGGCGCACTCTATGCAGGCGGGGCTATAGGCTCGGAGCCGTGATCCGGTTCATCGTGCGCACGGTCATCGTCCTGCTCGGCAACGCAGTCGGGCTCATCGTCGCGTCGCTCGTCTTCGACGACTTCTCGATCAACGTCACGGGCTTCATCCTGTCGTTGATCGTCTTCACGGTCGCGGTTGCGCTCCTGACGCCGTTTCTGACGAATGCGATGATGCGGGGCCGGTCCAACTCGGCCGCCGTCGGTGGAGTCGCGCTGATCTCGACGTTCGCCGCGCTCGTGATCGCGGACCTCTTCAGCGACGGGCTCGACATCAGCGGTGTGGAGACGTGGATCGGAGCGACCGTTGTCGTGTGGCTCGCGTCGCTGCTCGCGGTCTTCATCCTTCCGTTCCTCGGGCTCAAGAAGTTCCTCGAAGAGCGTCGCGACTAGCCCGATAGCCTGAGCTCATGCGGGACGACATGGACCGGCGGGCGATCGGGACGCTGTCGGTCGGCCATGGAGGCGTGGACTTCGCGTCCGGCGCGATCCCGGCGCTCATTCCCTTCCTCGTCGTGGAGTTCGATCTCGGCTACGCGGCCGCGGGCGCGCTGATGCTCGCGCTCACGGCCTCGTCGTCCCTCGTGCAGCCGCTCTTCGGCTACTGGTCGGACAGCCGTGGGGCCCTGTGGCTCCTCCCCGGAGGCCTCGCGCTCGCCGCAGTCGGGACCGCCCTCGTCGCGCTCGCGCCCGCCTATCCGATCGTCGTCGCGGTGACATTCGCTGCCGGGATCGGTATCGCCGCGTATCACCCGGAAGGCGCCAAGTTCGCCGCGTACGCGTCGAGCGCGCGGCGTGCGAGCGGCATGTCGCTGTTCAACGTCGGCGGCAACTTCGGTTACGCGCTCGGGCCGATCGTCGTCACGCCGCTCGTGCTCTGGCTCGGTTTGGAGGGAGGGGCGCTCGCCGCAATCCCTGCGCTTCTCGTGTCGTTCGCGCTCGTTCGGGCGCTGCCGAGGCTCGCGGTCCTGCGTCCGTCACACGAGGTCGCACGTGCGAGTGCGGGAGAGACCCATGCGGGCGCCATGGCGATCCTCGCCGGCGTCATCGCGCTCCGCAGCGTCGCCTGGTTCGCCCTCCTCGCGTTCGTGCCCCTCTGGGTCGTGTCGCAGGGCGGCAGCGAGGGAGCAGGCAATCGCGAGCTTGCGCTGATGCTGATCGCCGGCGTCGTCGGCACGCTTCTCCTCGGGCCGATTGCGGATCGCTTCGGCCTGCGCCGCACCCTGCTCGTGACGCAGGCGCTGCTGCCGCCGCTGATCATCGTGTTCCTCGAGTTGGGCGGCGTCGTCGGGACACTCGCACTCATGGCGGTCGGGTTCTGCGTCGTCGGGACGTTCGGGATCACCATCGTCCTCTCACAGCTCTACCTCCCGCACCACACCGGCATGGCGAGTGGCCTCTCGGTCGGCCTCGCGATGGGGATCGGCGGCGTGGCGGCGGTCGCTCTCGGCGCCGTCGCGGACTCGATCGATCTCGAGACTGCGCTCGTCGTCGCGGCGATCGCGCCGGCGCTGGGAGTCGGCCTGTGTCTGCTCCTACCGACGCCGAAGCGACGGGTCGCGACCGAGCCGGCGCTCGCGCAGCCCGCCTAGTCCTCGAGCCAGCCGGGCGAACGGCGCTCGAGGAAGGCGCGCAGCCCGTCCTGCCCCTCGTCGCTCGTTCGCCGCGTTGCTGCAATGCGTGCCGTCTCCTCGCCGACCGACCTGTCGAGCACGAGCCTCTTCGCCTCGCGGGTCGCGATCGGCCCTCCGGTGAGGATGTCGGCGACAACCGCTTCGGCACGCTCGCCTGCGTCCTCCGCCACCTCGGACACGAGGCCGATACGCAGCGCGACCTCGGCGTCGAAGCGCTCGCCGGTCACGAAATACCGGCGCGCTGCGGCGCCGATCTTCGCGAGGACGAACGGCGAGATGACCGCGGGGATAATCCCGAGCCTCACCTCGGTGAACCCGAAGATCGCATCCGGCCACGCGATCGCGATGTCCGCGCACGCTACGAGACCCGAGCCGCCTCCGAGCGCGAAGCCGTGGACGCAGCACACGACCGGTGCCGGGCAGGAGTCGATCGTCTCGAGCATGCTGTACAGCCGCATCGCGTCCTCGACGTTCTCGTCGTATGAGAGGTCGATCGAGGCGCGCTGCCACTCGACGTCCGCGCCGGCACAGAACGACGGACCCTCGCCCTCGAGGAGGACAGCGCGTGCATCTCCGACGTCGGCGAACGCATCGGTGAGCTCGGCGATGAGAGCGGCGTCGAACGCGTTCCGCCGCTCCGGGTTCGCGAGCGTCACGCGCAGGAGGTGCCCGTCGCGAACGATCTTCAGGGCGGCCATGACCCCTCGCACCCTATGGTTTCGGCGGTGACGGCGAAGAGCTTCACGATCGAGCTCGAGCGCGCGGCCAAGACGTCGGCGCGCTTTCCGGTGCCCGTCGACCTCGCGAAGCTGTACGGGCGCGCGCGGCCGCCGCTCAAGGTCACGATCCGCGGCCACACCTGGCGCACGACCCCCGGCGTGTACGACGGCGTTGCGTACATCGGGCTGAACAAGGACGTGCGAGCAGCCGCAGGCGTCGACGCGGGCGATCGCGTGC
>DASTWH010000202.1:0-5220 GCA_035758735.1 Gaiellaceae bacterium | reverse complement strand
CGAGGGCGCGAGGTATGGGTACGAGGCGAGCGCCTCGCAGAGCGGGACTTCAGGTCCTAGAGGTCCGCCAGCCTCTAGCTCCCGCTCTTCGACGTCACGAGCGCTCAGTCTCGAGCTCGAAGCGCTCGAGTCAGTCCTGCGTTTTTCGGCTCGCGCCGACACGGCGACAGCTGTGAGGACGAGGAGTCGGCGACTCCGCATGGGACGAGCTTGGCTCGTACGTCTCAAAGACTGCTCAAGTGTGTCCGAGGCCTCTATCCCCCTTCGTGCCGCCTCGGCTCCACCTCTCGCGCTCAAGACCAGCAGCCGTCGGCCCAAGCCCCGGAACCGGGACCGAAGCAAGGAGAGGGAACGGGACGCGGTTGGCCGCTCTTCACCGCACCCTGGCCGGAAGCGGCAGAAACGTCCAGGGCACGGCCGCGCCCGTTCACCTCTTTGGATGCCTCGACGCTACGCCGGTCGAGCCGCGCAGTCAACACCCGGAGGCCGGCTGTTCGGGTGGCCGACCCAGCTCAGGCGGTTAGGAAGGGCATGACGACCAGGCCGTCGCTCGTGGCCCGCGCACGTGTTCGTTCACGCGTTGGTCTTCGGAATGAAGCTCATCTCGCCGTTGCTCTCGAGGATCCCCCACTCCACCTGTTCGACGGATGCGATCTGGTCGAGCCGCATGGCCTCGCACACGTCCTCCGTCGTCATACGTTCGCGCTTGAGGTTCTTCGCGATGAAGGCGCCGTCCTGGATGACCACGATGGGATTCCCCTCGAGCACGCGGCGCGCTCTCCGCGACCTGTACGCGAGGTACGAGGTGAGAACCTGCATCGTCGCGAGGGTCGAGACCGCGATCACCGCTCCCGTCACCGAGTAGTCGTCCTGCGTCAGACCCTGCTGGATCGCATCGCCGACGACGATGAGGAGGACGAGGTCGACGGGGCCGAGAGACGACAGCTCCCGCCGCCCCGTCACGCGCATGACCAGGATCAGGAAGGCGTAGAGGAAGATCGCTCGCAGAGCGATGTCCATCAGGGAAACACCGTGATCGTGCGCGACATGGTGAGGATCGGGCGCGTCCCGTCGAGGAGACGGACAGCCTGCGAGCGGCGCCCCACGTTCGTCGGGTTGATCTGAAACTGCATGTAGAGCACGTGCGAGCCGCCCTCTGCGATCGAGCCGAGCTCGAGCGCCGTCTCGCCGTTCACGCTGCGTTCGGCCTCGGGCGACGGCTCGATGGTGTTGGCGGTCATTCCTTCGAACCACCCGGGTGCGAGGACGAGCGTCGCGTTGCGAAGCCGGCTCGTGGCGTCGATCGTGAACCGCGCCTGGTACAGCAGACCGCTTCGGACGCGCTCGGGCGCGTGCAGGCGCAAGGTCGCGACGGACGTCGTCACGGTCTTGTCCTGTGGCCGCTGGCCGAACGTGTTGAAGATGGCCAGGATCGCGATCAGGGGTGCGAACGCGAAGAGGACCCGTCGAATCCAGAGCTCACGTCCCCGTCCCGCGAGGTCACGATCCCGCGAGAGAACGATCTCGTCGGGAACGCCGGACATCGCCTACGACGCCTCCTCGCTTCGCAGCGCCCGACGGCTAGCCGTCAGCGCTCGCGATCGCGCTGATAGTTGGACCCGTCCGCGACCGTCGACCCGGCATCGTCGGTGTCCCGGAGGTTCGAGCCGTCGGCCGGTTCGTCGCCTTCCTCGGCTCCCTCTCGGTAGTTCGAGCCGGCAGCGCTTTCGGCGATTCCCTCGTCGTCGTCGCGGTAGTTCGAGCCGTCCGCCCGTTCTTCGTGGGTCATGCAACTCGTGATGCCCTCGCGCGCGAGATCGAAAACCCTCCCCTTCAGCCGACTCGAGCGACGACGATGGTCACGACGCTGCCCTTCGGTGCCGCGGACGCAGCGGCCGGCGACGTGCTCAGCACCAAGCCGTCCTGCGCCGGGTCCGTCGTTGGCTCGTCGCTCACCTGCACCTGGAAGCCCGCGCCCTCGAGCTGCTGACGCGCCGAGTCCTCGTCGAGGCCGGTGACGTCCGGGATGTCGATCTTCTGCGGGCCGGTGGACACCGTCAGCGTCACGCGCGCGTGCTCGCGCACCTCGGACCCGGCGCGCGGCGACTGTCGAAGGACGGTGCCGGCCTCCTCGTCCGATGCGACCTCCGCGACGACGACAGACAGCCCGAGCCCTCGCAGCTGCTGCCGAGCGTCGGCGGCAGACGTCCCCACGACGTCCGGCACCTCGACCTTCGGCGCCACGGGGCGGGCGCGCGAGACGTCGAGGCGGATCGCGCTGCCCTTCGGCACCTGCGCGGTGTCGGCGGGTGACTGACGAAGCACGCGACCCGGCGTCTCCGAGGAGGCGACGAGGTGCACCTTGGGGACGAGACCCGCGTCGCGAATGGCGACGACCGCATCGCCGGCGCCGAGACCGACGACCGACGGGACGTCGACTCCACCGGCTTGCTGCGTCGGCGATGCTCCACGCGCGACTACGACCGCGACGACATCGCCTCGCTCGACCTCGGCGCCCGGCTGTGGCTCCTGGCTGAGCACGGTGCCGGCGGGCTTCTGCGACGTGGCCGGGCTCACGCGGATGCGCGCCCCGAGGCCGCGCAGCTCGCGGCGTGCAGCGGACAGCGGCATGCCTTCGACGTCCGGCAACTCTTTCGCCGCGGGAAGAGGAGTCGTGGCGGTCGACGCCGGGGTTTCGGGCGCACGCTGTGTGGCTGCTTGCGTGCCCGCGGGAGTCGCGCCGTCGTCCCGCGACGCGAGGACCACCCCTCCGACAACGATGGCGCCGAGCAGCGCGGCGATCGCGAGCAGGAGCCCTGGTCCGAGGTCGGGCGGGAAGCGGCGGAGTGCCTTCGGGGCGTCGTCCGCCGTTGGCGCGGCAGGGACGGCACCGAGCTCGCTCCCGGGCTCGACGCGGTACAGGTCGGCGAGCGGCCACTCCTCCTCGTGCCCTGCCCGGTCGTCGGCATCGACGACGATCGTGTCCTCGGCGTCCACGACGATGGTGTCGTCCGCTGGGGGTCGCTCGGGGTCCGCAGCCATCGTCGGTCGTTGTGCCCGAGACAGCGTGCGGTCAAACCGGTTTCGGCACGCACGCGCGCGGGAATCCCTCGGCCAGTCACGCAGAGGGAGGAAGACTCATGGCAGATCGAACGGCAACCGGTGGTTTCGGGCTGACGCTCGGCGGCGCGATCGTGATCGCAGGGATCGTCATCGCCATCTTCTGGAGTTTGGTCCTCGGCATCATCGTCGCCCTCATCGGGCTTCTCGCCTTCGGCGGCTTCGCCAAGGGCCGTTGGTACTAGGTCGTCGTCTCGTCCTCGGACTCGACGGGCGTCTCGGCGGCCCAGCCGGCGAGGTGCGTGATCCAGATCGCGTACAGGGACATGAACCCGACGAACCAGAGGTCTTGTCTGAGCACGATCCAGAGAGCGAGGCCCACCGTGAACCACAGGATCGTTAGCCAGTAGTGCATGACCCGACGCTGGCGGGCATTCGTGCGGTGGACGATCCACTCGCCCGTCAGGAGCTGCCCCACGTTCCGGCGGGAGGCAGCGCGCCGGCTAGCGGAAGACGAGGACAAGGAGAAGCAGGATCAGGAGGAGCGTGAGCAGCCCTCCGCCGATGTAGATGCCGCTTGCCAGTACCAGCACAGCCATGTCGTGACCTCCTTCGTGTGATCGCGAGAAATACCCGCAAGCACGACGATTGACACCTCGCTCGGAAGGTCGGCCGCGCCTCGGCGTCTCTACACTCGCCGCGTGGCCGGGCACATCGTCGCGATGGGCGGATTGAGCGAGCCCGTCCTTCGGTTCGCACTCGCCCTCACCGAGAGAGACCGCCCGCGTGTCGCGCTGCTTCCCACCGCGGGCGGCGACGGGGACTGGGGCATCATGCGCGTCTACGAGCTGCTGTCCGCGCACGCCGACATCGAGGCTGTCCGGCTCTTCGGCGTCCCGGACCGTCCTCGGGACCGGCTCGATGCCGCCGACGCTGTCGTCGTTCCCGGCGGGAACACGGCGAACATGCTCGCGGTCTGGCGCGTCCACGGGATCGACGAGGCGCTCGAGGCCGCCTGGCGACGGGGTGCGGTTCTCGTCGGCTGGAGCGCGGGCGCGAACTGCTGGTTCGAGTCGAGCGTGACGGACTCGTACGGACCTGGCCTCGACCCGCTGCACGACGGCCTCGGCTTCCTCTCGGGAAGCTTCTGCCCGCACTACGACAGCGAGGAGCTGCGCCGCCCGGTCTACCGGGAGCTCGTGGACGCCGGATTCCCGTCCGGCTACGCCGCCGACGACGGTGCCGCGTTCCACTTCGCGACGACGGAGCTGCGCGAGGTCGTCTGCTCGCAGCCCGACGCCAAGGGGTTCCGCGTCGAGCCGGGAGGGGAGACCTCGATCGCCGGGCGCCCCGTGACCTAAGGAGTCTGTGAAGGACGGAGAGGACGGGTCGCGCGGGTCAGTAGCCTGCCGACGTGGTGCGCACCGCGCGGGTCATCGCACTCCTCGCCGCCGTCACCACGGCGGTCCTGGCCCTCGCGGCGGCAGCGGCACCCGCGCCGAGTCACACGTACACCGTTCGCGTCGACGCCCGCGACTTCTCCTTCACGCTTTCGCGAAGGTCGGTGCCGGCGGAATCGACCGTCCGGTTCGTCGTCCGGAACCGGGGCGTCCAGGCGCACGACTTCGCAGTGAAGAGGAAGCGGACGCGCGTCCTTCGTCCCGGGCAGGCGCAGACGATCACGGTTTCGTTCACGAAGAAGGGTCGCTTCGCGTTCCTCTGCACCGTCTCCGGACACGCCCGTCTGGGAATGAAGGGTCGGTTCGGCGTGGCGGTCAAACCCGCGGAGACGCAGCCGCCGTCCAAGCCACCGGTGAACACGTCCGACCTCGTGATGCTGAAGCCCGTCGGCACCTTCGACCACCCGGTCCTCGTGACCGCTCCCACGGGCGACCCCGATCGGGCCTACGTCGTCGAGCAGACGGGCACGGTACGGCTCGTGCGCGACGGCGAGGTCTCACCCACGCCGTTCCTCGATATCCGCGACAGGGTGATCGACCAAGGCGAGTCGGGCCTGCTGTCCGTCGCGTTTGCCCCGGACTACGCGCAGAGCGGGTTGCTCTACGCGATCTACAACGCGCGCGCGGGGCCGTACGGGGACCTCCGTATCGGCGAGTTCCGCCGCGACCCGTTCGATCCCGATCGCGCCGACCCGTCGTA
>DASTWH010000138.1:0-6934 GCA_035758735.1 Gaiellaceae bacterium | reverse complement strand
CCCGAGGCCTGCATGGTGGTCTGTCCCCGGCACGGCTCGCGGTTCGACCTCGAGAGCGGCATTCCGATGTCGCTCCCGGCTTTCGCCGCCGTGGAGACGTACCCGGTGTCCGTGCGGGACGACGGCGTGGCGGTCGTCGAGGTGCCCGATGCTTGACGATCTCGTGCTGGGGACCCTCGCGCGCCTCGAGGCCGAGGACGCGGCCGAGCGCGACGCCGGTCTTCCTGCGGCGCAGCGCTCGCGTGCGGTTGCTCCCACGACGGGGCGGTTCCTGTTCGCCCTCGCCTCTTCGCAGGCCGGCATCGAGGTGCTCGAGATCGGCGGCTCGCGCGGCTACTCCTCGATCTGGCTCGCCTCGGGCGCGCGGGTTCTCGGCGGACGCCTCGTCTCGCTCGAGAGCGATCCGGCGAAGTGCGCCGCCTGGCGGTCGAACATCGCGTCTGCGGGCCTGGACGAGTGGGCCGAGCTCGTCGAGGGGGACGCCCACGAGACGCTTGCGCGAACCGAGGACGTCTTCGATCTCGTGTTCCTCGACGCCGAGAAGGACGACTACGAGGCGCTGTTCGCGCTCGCGCGACCTCTCCTCGAGCCCGGCGGTCTCGTCGTCGCCGACAACGTGCTCTCCCACGTCGACACGCTCGGCGCGTATTCGGCTGCGCGACAGGTGGACGGGACGCTCTCGAGCGTCACCGTTCCCTTCGACCGTGGCCTCGAAGTGTCGGTGGTGCTCGGCTCCGCTACCTGACCTCGCTCATCAGCGCGCTCGAGCGAGACGGGCTGGTCGTCCGCGAGCCTCACGCCGAGGACGGACGCGCCGTCGTCGTCGCGGCCTCGGCGAAGGGCCGCGAGATCCTCGAGCGCGGGCGAGAGCGGCGGATCTCCGAGCTCGCGGCGCTGCTCGACGGGTTGGAGTCGAACGAGCTCGAGACGGTCGCGGAGGCCGCTCGGATCATCGAGCGCGTGTCCTCGCTCCCTCCATCCGCTCGAAGTGCGTATGCTGGCGGTACCGCGGAAAGGAGGTGGTCCGGCTTGAGCGATGACAGTACGGGCAGTGGAGGTACCAGCGGGTAGAGGCGTGTCCCCGGGACCACCGGGAACCGTCTAGCCAGCGTAGGGGGCTCGCGAATCGCGCCGTTCGGTGCTCGTCACCGGACAGGAAGCGCCTCTACTAATCCAACGCTGGTATCCGTCTCGAGGGGCCGCGTATGCGGCCCCTCGGCGTTTCTCGCTGCGCATGACCGGGGATCCGGCTAGCGTCGGCGTCCCGGTCGCGCAAGACCCCTGAAGGCGGCCGCTTCGCGACCGCGGCGCGGCGCCTGACCGACGGCGCTACGCGGCGACGGCGACCGGCACCGCTTCGCGGAGCAGCTCTCCGATGTGCTGCCTCAGACGCTCCGCGACGAGCGGGCTCGGCGCGCCGGTCGGGTCGCAGACGTCCTGCGCCCGGCCCACGGGAAGATCGGGGCAGACGACGCGGGCGCCGGCGATGCCGAGCACGCGCCGGAGGTCCTGCTGCGCCCAGAGCGCTCCGTACTGGCCGGTGCTCGCGCCCGCGACGGCGACCGTCTTGTGCAGCAGGGCGGCATCGCCCCGTGGACGGGATGCCCAGTCGACGGCGTTCTTCAGTACGCCGGGAATGGAGCCGTTGTACTCCGGGGTGACGAAGAGCACGGCGTCCGCGGCATCGATGCGCTCGCGGAGGTGCCGCACCGCAGGGTTCGCGTCTCCCTCGAGGTCGGCGTCGAAGAGCGGCAGCTCACCGAGACCGTCGAAGAGCTCGACCTCGACGTTCTCCGGAGCGACGTCTGCCGCCGCCCGGGCGAGGGCCGTGTTGTACGACCCTTCCCGGAGGCTGCCGGAGATGGCGAGAAGTCGCATCCGTCAGACCGTTCTCGTCGCCGCGAAGTAGGCCTTCAGGGCGACGTCGTTGGGAAGGAGGAACCCGCCGCCGGGCAGCGGCGCATTCCACTCGAGGCCGAACGCCGTCCGGTCGACGGTCGTCGAGAGCTCGAGACCGATCCGCTCGTTGCCCCACGGGTCGTTCTCGGGCCCGCTCAACGTGCCACGGAGCTCGACCGGCTTCGTGACGCCCTTGATGGTCAGGTCACCCCGCACGACGATCTCGTCGCTGGAAGCGTCCACGGACGTCGAGACGAAGCGCAGCTCGGGGTAGCGCTGGATGTCGAAGAAGTCGGGGGACTGGAGGTGCGCATCGCGGTCGGACTCGAACGTCGTGATGCTCGTTGCGTCGACGACGCCCTCGATCGCGGCGTTGTCGCCGCCGGTGATCGTTCCCGAGAAGCTCGGCACACGCCCCTTCACGGTGACGAGCCCCAGCTTCCGCACCTCGAACTCGAGTGCCGACCAGGAGGGGTCGATCGACCAGGTGCCTGCCGGAATGACTGTGACCGGAGACTCTGCGAGGATGGACATGGACTCACTCCTTTGCGTACATTACTATTGAGTACGCAAGCAACTGTACACGGAGAAAGATGACTAGTCAAGTATTGAGCGAGCAATCGATTTCGGTGGAGTCGTTCGTCTCGCTCGTGCGCGCGTACACGCACGCGACGCGCGAGCTGAACGCACAGCTCACGGTGGACCACGGGCTCACGATCTCCGACTACGAGGTGCTTCTCCGTCTCGCGCGAGCCCCCGAGCGCCGGATGCGCCGGGTCGACCTCGCGCAGCAGGTGCTCCTCACCGCATCGGGCATCACGCGCCTTCTGGACGGGCTCGAGAAGCACGGGTATGTCGCTCGCGCCGCGTGCGACTCGGACCGCCGCGTCGTCTACGCGGTCCTGACCGACGACGGGGCGACGAAGCTCCGCGAGGCGTCGGCGACGCACGTCGTGCAGATCGAGCACTACTTCACGTCCCGCTACGAGCCGTCCGAGCTCACGGAGCTCGCGGCGTTGCTCGGGCGGATCGAGATCGGCGACGCGCTCGACTGCACCGAGGGCGCCGAGGACTCGGCCTAGGGCGACTCGAAGTTCTGCCAGTACCGGCTCGGCGTGGGGCCGCGCTGGCCCTGGTACTTCGAGCCGATGCCCTCCGACCCGTAGGGCCGCTCGGCCGGCTCCGACAGCTGCACGAACGACAGCTGTCCGATCTTCATCTCCGGGTAGATCGTGATCGGGAGATTGGCGACGTTGGACAGCTCGAGCGTGACGTGGCCGTCCCAGCCGGGGTCGATGAATCCGGCCGTGGAATGGATGAGCAGGCCGAGGCGCCCCAGGCTCGACTTTCCCTCCAGCCTCGCCACGAGGTCGTCCGGAAGCGTGACGCGCTCGAGCGTCGAGCCGAGGACGAACTCTCCGGGGTGGAGGATGAACGCCTCGTCGTCGACCACCTCCACGAGCTCGGTGAGCTCCTCCTGCGCGGCCTTGACGTCGATGAAGGGGTACCGCGAGTTGCGGAAGACGCGAAAGTAGCGATCGACACGAACATCCAGGCTCGACGGCTGCATGAGCGACGCGTCGTAGGGATCGATGCCGATCCTGCCCTCGCCGAGCAGGCGCCGAATGGTGCGATCGGAGAGGACCACGCGGCGATTCTACGAGGGCTGCGGTAAGGTCCACGGCCCGGTGTCGATGCTGTTCCCACCCATCGACCCGAACGAGCGGTTTCGCGATCGTCGGGCTACGGCAAGACGGAGGAAGCGTCTGAGGCGGAGCGCCGCGGTCGGGAGCTTCCTGTTCGCCATCGCCGCGCTCGGAGTGGGCGCACGCTTCGTGGGAGCGGGTGAGAGCGAGCAGCCGGTGGCCGACCTGGCGACGCTCGCGTCAACGCCGACGGGTGGCCCGCGGACGCTTCCGATCGAGCTGCGCGGCGTGCACGTCACCATGGCGCTCGCATCCCTTCCGGGGAAGCTCGACGAGTACCTCGATCTCGAGGACGACGGCCTCACCGCGCTCGAGCTCGACGTCAAGGACGAGAACGGCGAGGTCGGGTTCCGGGCGCCCTCGGTCCCGCTGGCCGTGTCGAGCGGCGCGGCCCGCGACTACTACGAGGCCGCCTCCGTCGCACGACGGGTGCATCGACGCGGGGTCTACCTCGTCGGTCGGATCGTCACGTTCGAGGATCCCGTGCTCTCACGCGTGCGGCCGGATCTCGCGATCCGCCGTACCGACGGGTCGGTCTGGCGCGACGCGGCGGGGCTCGGGTGGACGAACCCGTACGACCGGCGCGTCTGGAAGTACAACGTCGATCTCGCCGAGGCGGCCGTGAAGGCCGGGTTCGACGAGATCATGTTCGACTACGTCCGCTTCCCGTCGGACGGCGATGTCGAGAACGCCCTGTACGCCAACAAGGGGTCGCTCGCGAAGCGTGAGGCGATCCCGGCGTTCCTGCGCTACGCGAACCGGCGGCTCGACCGCTACGGCGCACGCGTCTCGGCCGCCGTCTTCGGCCTCTCCGCGGCACGCGATCTCGGCATCGGCCAGCTCCCGAGGCGAATGGCGCCCTATCTCGACACGGTGTATGCGATGACCTACCCGTCGCTGTTCGGCCGGGGCGAGCTCGGGCTGCAGGATCCGAGCATGGCGCCCGGTGCGACGGTCGCGCGGGCGCTGCGGAAGTTCGATCTCGCGCTCCGCGGCCGGGACACGCTGCTCGTGCCGTGGGTGCAGGACTTCAGCTTCTCGGTTCCGTACGGCCTCGACGAGGTGCGCGCTCAGATCGACGCGGCGCGGTTGTCCGGCGCGAAGGGGTACATGCTCTGGAACGCCGAGGGCGTGTACACCGACGGCGCGCTGGAGCCGTAGTCAGGGCGCGAGCAGCGTTCGGCTCCAGCCGACACCGTCGCGCTCGTAGCGCACGCGCTCGTGCAGACGGTCGTCGCGGTGCGTCCAGAGCTCGATCGTCTCGGGAACGAGGCGGTACCCGCCCCAGAAGGGTGGAAGCGGCACGGCAGCGCCGGCGAACCGGTTGTCGGCCTCTGCGACTCGCCCGTCGAGCTCGTCGCGGTCCGCCAGCACGTCCGATTGACGTGAGGCCCAGGCGGCGAGCTGGCTGCCGCGGGGCCGCGTCTCCCAGTACGCGACGGACTCGGCCTCGGACACCTCCTCGACGGTGCCCTCGATCCGCGCCTGCCGGCCGAGCTCCCACCAGTGCAGCACGACGGCCGCATGTGGATTGACGCGTAGCTCCCGACCCTTCCTCGACTCGCGATTCGTGAAGAACGCGAGCCCGCGGGCGTCGAGGCCGCGGAGTAGGACGACCCGCGCGGACGGCTTGCCGTCGGGAGTCGAGGTCGCGAGCGTCATCGCGTGCGGCTCGCTCACCGCGCTTCGCGCCTCGTCGAGCCACGCCTGCAGCCGTGCGATCGGGTCCTCCACCATCACTATGCTGCCGCGCGTGGCGGCGACCCGCGTGATCGAGATCAGGACGGAGATCCCCGGCCCGCGCAGCCGCGAGATCCTCGATCGCGAGCGCCATGCGGTCGCGCACCCGCTGATCGTCCACGAGCCGATCGTCGCCGATCGCGCGCGTGGCTCGACGATCACGGACGTCGATGGCAACACGTTCGTCGACTTCGTCGGCGGCGTTGGCGTCGCGAACGTCGGGCACAACCACCCGCGCGTCGTCGCGGCGATCGCCGAGCAGGCCGATCGCTTCCTGCACACGGACTTCACGGTCGTTCCCTACGAGGGGTACGTCGAGCTCGCGGAGCGCCTCGGCGCGCTGGCGCCGATCACGGGCGAGACGAGGGGAGCGTTCTTCAACGCGGGCGCGGAGGCGGTCGAGAACGCCGTCAAGCTCGCCCGGCTGTACACGAAGCGCCAGGCTGTCATCGCGTTCGAGGGGGCATTCCACGGACGGACGTGGATGGCGCTGACCATGACGTCGAAGACCCATCCGTACAAGCGCGGCCTCGGGCCGTTCGCACCCGAGGTGTACCGCGCCCCGTACCCGAACCTGTACCGGGGGCTCGGAGCCGACGCGGCGCTCGCCGCGCTCGAGCGGCTGTTCGTGACGCACGTGTCGGCCGAGCACGTCGCCGCGATCGTCTTCGAGCCACAGCAGGGCGAGGGCGGGTTTCTCCCCGCCCCTGAAGAGTTCGTCGAGGGCCTGCGCCGCATCTGCGACGACTACGGCATCGTCATGGTCGCGGACGAGGTGCAGACCGGCTTCGGCCGGACTGCCCGCATGTTCGCGATGGAGCACTACGACGTCGAGCCGGACCTCATGGTCGTCGCGAAGTCGATCGCCGGCGGCCTCCCGCTCTCCGGCGTGATCGGTCGCGCCGAGATCATGGACGACCCGCACCTGGGCGCGATCGGCGGCACCTTCATCGGCAACCCCGTGGCGCTCGCGGCGGCTCTGGCGGTGCTCGACGTCTTCGCCGAGGAGGAGATCGTGGCGCGCGCCGAGCTCCTGGGAGACGCGATCCGGGCACGGATGCTGGCATGGCAGTCGCGCTGGCCGCAGATCGGGGATGTGCGCGGCCTCGGTGCGATGCTCGCGATCGAGCTGGTTCGCGATGCGGCGACGAAAGAGCCCGCTCCCGAGCTCACGGTGGCGATCGTCGACGAAGCGCTGCAGCGGGGCCTCCTGCTCCTGAAGGCTGGGGTGCACGGGAACTGCATCCGGGTGCTGTCTCCGTTGACCACGTCCGAGGCCGAGCTCGACGACGGTCTTCGCGCCTGGGAAGAGGCGCTGACGGCCGTTCTCGGCTAGCGCACGCCCCGCCGCTTCGGAAGACTCCCCGGGTGCGCGCGGGCGAGGAGCGCAAGCTCGTCACGGTTCTGTTCGCCGATCTGGTCGGCTCCACGGCCTATGCGGGCGATCGGGATCCCGAGCGCGTACGCGCCCAGCTCGAGCCGTTCTACGGTGCGATGCGCGAGGAGATCGAACTCACGGGTGGGACGGTCGAGAAGTTCGCCGGAGACGCAGTGATGGCCGTCTTCGGCGCTCCGGCGGCTTTCGAGGA
>DASTWH010000039.1:0-3287 GCA_035758735.1 Gaiellaceae bacterium | reverse complement strand
CTCGAGCTTCTCGCGGCCGAGCGAGCGATCGGCTCGGTGAGCATCGGCCAGCTCGACCGCTACGCCGAGCTGCTCGAGGCGACCGACGCGGCCATCTCGCACGAGCAGTGGGATGCGGCGAACGCCGCTTTCCACGAGCACCAGATCGATCTCGCGGGGAACGCGCTCCTCTCGCGCTTCTACCGCGAACTGTCGGTCAACCTCATGATGCAGGTGATCCGCGGCGGGCACGTCGAGGGCCACGAGCACCTCGTGACCGAGCACCGGCGCATCGTCGAGGCGATCTCGGCCGGCGATCTCCCGGCCGCCGAGCGCGCCATCCGGGAGCACATCGAAACCGGCCGCAGGATCGCGCTCGATGCGATCGACCGTGCGGGCGGGACGATCTGACCTCGACGCGACGGAGCGGGAGCGCGGCGCCCCCGCCCCATCGCTGGACTACGCCACGGCCGGCACGGCAAGCGGCGCGGACATCGGCATGGGCGCACCCACGACGACGACCTGATCGCCGGTCGGCAACGGCTCTTCGAAGACGGCGACGTTCGTCGAGCTCGAGAAGAAGCCGACGACGCGAAGCGTTCCGTCGCCGACGTTCCGCAGGCCGTGCGGGGCAAGCGCCGGCACGAGTGCGATGTCTCCGGCCTCGAGGCGACCCGCCTCGTCGCCGACGGTCGCGTCCGCCGATCCCTCGATCACGAGGAGCAGCTCTTCGGCGCTGTCCGTGTGGACCGCCAGCTCGCCGCCGGGCTCGAATTCGAGGAGGACGACCGCCGTGCTCGCCGTTCCCGTGTTGCTGGAGAGAGGAAAGCCGACCCGCATCGCTCCTCTGTCGGCCAGATCCGCCTCGTAGATGTTCACGATGTCCATCGGTGATCTCCTTCCGGAATGGATGCACACTACTGTGCAGCGATTAATAGTCCATCTCTTCCGGTGTGTCAAGTTTCGGAGTACAGTTCTGTGCAATGACTCGACCGTACGAGCTGAAGCAGCGAGCTGTACGCCAGGCGGAGACCCGTCGTCGCATCGTCGCGGCGACGGTCGAGCTGCACTCGAGCACCGGCCCAGCGCGCACGACGATCTCCGCGATCGCGCAACGCGCCGGCGTCCAACGCCACACGGTGTACGCCCACTTCGCGAACGAGCGCTCGCTCTTCGAGGCATGCACGGCGCACTGGGCATCACTCCATCCGTTCCCCGATCCGACGCCGTGGCTCGCTCTCGCCGACCGCGATGAACGCCTGGGGGCGACGTTGCGGGGCATCTACGGCTGGTACCGGACCGTCGAGCTCGAACTGGAGATCTTCGAGCGCGACGCGAAGCTGCACGCGGAGACGGCCGAGGCCGTTGCCCGCAGGAAGGAGCGCACGCGCGCACTCCGGGACGAGCTCGCACGCGACTGGCCGCGACGCAAGCCCGTGCTCGCCGCGCTCGGGCACGCGTTCGAGTTCGAGACGTGGCGCTCGCTCGTCCGCGACCAAGGGCTCACTCCGCCGCAGGCGGCAGACGCGATGTTGCGGTTCGTGGCAAGCGTCTAGCCTTCGCCCATGGCGGCCGCCGACGATCGCCGGCTGACGGACTCGGGCATCGAGATCAAGCCGGTCTACACCGCGGCGGACACGACGGCCGTGCGCGAGCCGCCGGGCGAGTACCCGTTCACGCGCGGGCCGTACGCGACGATGTACCGCGGGCGTCCGTGGACGATCCGGCAGTACGCGGGGTACGGCTCGGCGGAGGAGACGAATGCCCGATTCCACTACCTGCTCGAGCGGGGCCAGGTGGGCCTCTCGGTCGCGTTCGACCTCCCGACGCAGCTCGGCTACGACTCGGACGACCCGTTGGCCGACGGCGAGGTCGGCCGCACCGGCGTCGCCATCGACTCGCTGGCCGACATGGAGACCCTGCTCGACGGGATCCCGCTCGACCGGGTCTCGACCTCGATGACGATCAACGCCCCCGCTGCGCTTCTGCTCCTCCTCTACGAGCTCGTGGCCGAACGTCAGGGCGTGCCGGGCGAGAAGATCCGGGGGACGGTCCAGAACGACGTGCTGAAGGAGTACGTCGCGCGGGGCAACTACATCTTCCCGCCGCGCCCGTCGATGCGGCTCGCGACCGACCTCTTCGCGTACTGCGCCGAGCAGCTTCCCGCCTTCAACACGATCTCGATCTCCGGGTACCACATTCGCGAGGCCGGGGCGAGCGCGGCGCAAGAGCTCGCGTTCACGCTCGCGAACGGCATCGCGTACTGCGAGGCCGCGGTCGCGGCTGGCCTCTCCCCGGACGATTTCGGAGAACGGCTCTCCTTCTTCTTCAACGCGCACAACGACTTCTTCCAGGAAGTCGCGAAGTTCCGAGCTGCGCGCCGCATGTGGGCGGAGATCATGCGCGACCGCTTCGGCGCGACGAGCCCGCGCGCCCAAGCGCTGCGCTTTCACGCCCAGACGGGCGGATCGACGCTCACGGCTCAGCAGCCCGAGAACAACATCGTGCGCGTCGCGATCCAGGCCCTGTCGGCCGTCGCGGGCGGTGCCCAGTCACTCCATACGAACTCCTTCGACGAGGCGCTCGCCCTTCCGACGGAGCACGCCGCGACGATCGCGCTCCGCACGCAGCAGATCCTTGCCGCGGAAGCGGGAACGACGGACACGGCCGATCCGCTCGGAGGCTCGTACTTCATCGAGGCGCTCACCGACGAGCTGTCGGATCGCGCCCGCGAGCTCATCGCGCGGGTCGACGAGCTCGGCGGAGCGGTCTCGGCGATCGAGCAGGGCTTCATCCAGGCCGAGATCGAGGCGTCCGCGTTCCGCTATCAGACCGAGGTCGAATCCGGTGCCCGCGTCGTCGTCGGAGTGAACGCGTTCACGGCGGACACGACCGAGCCCGTCGAGCTCCTGCACGTCGACCCGGCGACCGAGCGCCGGCAGCGGGAGCGGACGGCTCGAGTTCGGGCGGAGCGGGACGCCGCCGCGGCTGGTTCCGCACTCGACGAGATCCGCGCGGTGGCGGGCTCCGATGCGAACCTCCTCCCGCCGTTGCGCGAAGCCCTGCGGGTCGGCTGCACGGTCGGCGAGATTTGCGGCGTCCTCCGCGATCTTTGGGGTACATATGACGCCCAGCATGCGTAGCTCGACCCGCCTCGTCGTCGCCGCTGCGGCAACTGTCGCTCTCGCTGTCCCTCTCGCCGCTCTCGCGATGGCGCGCGACGAGAACGCGCGAGCCGGCGTGCCGAGCTTCACGCGGGAGGTCGCCCCGGTCATCGCCGAGAAGTGCGCCGGCTGCCATCGGCCCGG
>DASTWH010000032.1:0-2571 GCA_035758735.1 Gaiellaceae bacterium | reverse complement strand
GTAGTCGGCCGCGACGCTGGCGTGCTCGAGGGCGTTCACGCGGCCACCTCGAGCGCTCGCGTGAAGTCCATGATCCAGTTCGTCTCCCAGGTCTCTCCGCCGTCGGCGGAGAACGCCTGCTCCCAGCGCGGGGTTGGACCTGTGACCCCCGACCACGTGAAGCGCACGCGGATCGGCCGGCCCTCGAAGGTGTCGTCTCCCTCGAACACGCCGACGTCGCCGTCGAAGGAGCCGATCACGGGCGGATCGAGGAGCCCGGGTCGCCGCGTGTCGGCCCAGTAGATCGACCACTCGCCCGTCTCCGGGTCGAAGAAGCGGAACGACATCCCGACGAAGCCACCCCCGTAGTCGGTGCAGAACACGTCCTCGTTCCCGAGCCCGCCCGGAAGGGGTCGCGCCGCGACCTTCGAGTCGAACTCGTCCCATTCGTCGGAGCCGGCGAGGCGCCTCACGAGGCGCCGGTTCCGGACGTTCCACTTGCCCATCCAGAAGTCGAACTCGGTGGACGTCGCACGTTCTCTCACTGCCGCTGTCACATCGCACCTCCCAGTCGTTGCGAGCGGTTCGACGCTATCGTCCAAATAGGGCGTATCGAGCCCTCTATCTGTGCTCTACTCCCACTCGTGCTCACGCCGACGGCCAGGCTTCTCGAGTTCCTCGAGCTCCTCCAGGCGAAACCCCTGATCACCGGGCGCGAGATCGCGGACCAGCTGGGAATCGACCCGCGCACCGTGCGGCGCTACGTCGAGGCGCTGCAGAACCTCGGCATCCCGGTCGAGGGGCAGCGCGGCGTCGGTGGCGGCTATCGGATCCGCCCCGGCTACCGGCTGCCGCCCTTGATGCTCACCGACGACGAGGCCGTCGCCGTCGCGCTCGGGGTGCAAGCGGCGGGGAGGCTCGGGCTGTCGGGCTCGGAGGAGGCGGTCGAGGGCGCGCTCGCGAAGATCCATCGCGTCCTGCCCGACGGGCTCCGGCGACGCGTGGAGGCTCTCGAGGCGACGCTCGACTTCACGTCGCGCGCCAGGCGAGGAGGTCCGGTGAGCGGCGAGACCGTGCTGCTGCTGGCCGACGCGACGCGCCGCAGGCGCCGGCTGCGAATGACGTATCGCGCGTTCTCGGGGGACGAGACCCGTCGCGAGCTCAGCCCACACGGCCTCGTCGTCCATTCGGGACGGTGGTACCTGGCGTCCTACGACCATCTCCGCGACGATCTGCGCACGTTCCGCGTGGACCGGATGCTCCGCGTGCGGGTCACGAACGAGACGGCCGACGATCCTCCCGACGGGTTCGACGCCGTGACCTACGTGAGCACGTCGCTCGCCCGCGTTCCCTGGGGGTGGGAGGTCGAGGTCGTCCTCGAGCTTCCGGTCGAGGAGGCCCTGCGGCGCGTGCCCTCGACGCTTGCCGAGCTCATCGACCAGGACGGCGCAACCGTCCTCCGGATGCGCGCCGACTCGCTCGACTGGGCCGCGACGATGCTCGCGGGTCTCGGCTGTGGCTTCTCGATCCGGAAGCCGGATGAACTGCGCGCCAGTGTGAAGGCGCTCGGCGAACGGCTGGCGCGCTCCGCCTAGTAGACCGCAGGGTGCAGCGAGGAGGGGCGCGGCTCTGATCGCCTCGCCCCTCTTCGCCGATGTGTGTAGCGGTTACCCGCTCAGGTAGTCGCACAGCGCTCGCGGGTTCGCTGCGCCCTCGAGGACCTGATGCAGGCCAGCGATCCGGACGATCGCGCCGTTCGGACCGAAGACGGCCTGGCCCGCTTCGACCAGCACAGGTCCGACGCCCGGAACGACGACGTGGAAGACGGTGCCGCGAAACGCGGTCTCGCTCCCGTCGCGCGTCATCGTGAAGCTCACGCGTTCTGTCAAGGCGCGATCATTCGCCTGCCAGTAGAACGTCTCCTGGTGGTGCTGCTGGATCGATCCGTCCGCGTACTCGAGGGTACGGACTCGGCCCTCGTTCAGAACCTCGACGTCAAAGCCGCACGCGTCGGAGACGACCGGGTCGGCGCCCAGCGAGTGCAGAGCGATGTCGGTGTCGGTGACGACGGGCGCAGCCGCCGAAGCGACCGTGACCACACCCAGAGCCAGTGCGGCGCAGCAGCCAAGAAGGAACATGCGAAGGTTCATCTCTCGCTCCTCTCGTACTTCTTCCAGACCGGATACGTGAGCGTCTGCCAGCGGCCGCCGCACGGGTCGCTTCCGACACGCACCTGAGCAAGGCGCAGCCGCCCCTTGCTCAGCGCCCAGGTGTAGGCGCCCTCTCCCGCGAACCCGCCTTCGATGCAGAGCACGTCCTTCGCGAAGAGGATCTTGCGGCCGGAAACCTTGAACGTGCCGCGCGACGCTCCGTCGAACGAGTTGAACGTCGTGTAGGTGCCGTTCGGGCGCAAGACGAGCCTGAACGTGCCCGCGAGGCGGACATCGAACCCGTCGTTGATCATCTGCGCCCTGCTCAAGCGGGCAGTCCAGGTCCCGAGGTACGGCGACTTGGGGGGTGCGGCGAAGGCCACAAGCGAACCCGAGGCCACCAGTAGCGCCAGGCCAAGTATCAATCGCTGCTTCATCCACG
>DASTWH010000014.1:0-8290 GCA_035758735.1 Gaiellaceae bacterium | reverse complement strand
CAGCGAGGGGCGGATCGGCTCGCTGCTGGAGCTCGGCGCCGGTTTCCACATGGACTTCACGGGCCGCGAGAACGTCTTCCTGAACGGCGCGATCCAGGGGCTCCCGCGCGCCGAGATCAAGAGGCGTTTCGACGAGATCGTCGCCTTCGCCGAGCTCGAGAACGCGATCGACCGTCCGGTCCGCACGTACTCGTCGGGGATGACGATGCGCCTCGGATTCGCCATCGCGGCGTTCCTCGACGCCGACATCCTGCTGCTCGACGAGGTCTTCGCGGTCGGGGACGAGGCGTTCCAGCGGAAGTGCTTCGGCCGCATCTTCGCCTTCAAGGAGAGGGGCGGGACGATCGTCTTCGTCTCGCACGATGCGTCGGCGGTCGAGCGGCTGTGCGAGCGCTCCGTGTTCCTCGAGGGCGGCGTGGTCGCCTTCGACGGGCCGACGCGCGAGGCCGTGGCGCGCTACCGGCGGGCGCTCGCCGACGATGCGAACCCGGCCGAGCGCCGGGTCGGCCTCCGTGAGTGGGGATCGGGCGAGGCTGCCATCGCCTCGGCGACGCTCGTCGGCCACGAGGGACAGGATCGACTGCAGTTCCTCTCCGGCGAGCCGTTCGAGCTCCGAGTGGAGGTCGATGCCGACGGCGTCCCGCCGCCGCGGCTCCAGCTCGAGCTTCGCGACGACGCCGGCACGCTCGTCGCGGGGCACGCCGTCGACCTGCGCAGCATCGGCTGGGCCTCGGGCAACGGGCACCGCGACATCCGCTTCCACATGGGCGCGCTCCCGCTCGCCGACGGCCGCTTCCACCTCCGCCTCGGGCTGACCGACGAGGCCGGCGACCACGTCTATCACTGGCTCGACGACGCCCTCGTGTTCGTCGTCTATCCGGGGGATGACGTGCGCGGCGTGGTCCGCTTTGAAGGGACGTGGATGCTCGACGAGAAAACCGCATCGAGATGAGTGCGCGCACGTGCCCGGACTGGCCCGAGCTGATGGAGCTCGACCCGGACCTGCAGTTCAAGCACTACACGGTCGCCGAGGCCCAACTGCCGGCCGAGTCGCTCTCGCGCATCTCCCACGTGTCGCTCGGCGAGGTCGAGATCTGCTGCGACCTCGAGCACCACGTCTTCAACCCCGGCCACACGGACCTCGACGTGGCCGAGGCGCTGCGCGGCACGCACTGGTTCGACGTTCGCGAGTGGGCCACGTCGGGCCCCGGTGCGAACGGCTCGAACGGCGGCTCCTCGAACGGCTCCTGACTACGCTTCGCCGCGTGCCGGCGATCGTCATTCCCTACCGCGGTGACGCGAAGCGCCGCCTGCCCTCGTCGGTCCGAGCCGCCGTCGCGGTCGCGATGCTCGGCGACGTCGTCGAGGCGGCTGCGCAGGTCGGTCGTGTGCTGGTGGTAACGGACGATGCGTCGGTCGTGCCGGCCGACGCGGAGGTCGTCGACGATCCGGGAGACGGGCTGGGCGCCGCGGTCGCAGCCGGGCTCTCGCGCGTCCGCGAGCACGCTCTCGTCGTGAACGCCGACCTGCCCGCGGCGACCCCGGCTGCGCTGCGCCGGCTGGCCGAGGCGGGGCTCGCGCTGGTGGAGGCTCCCGACGGCACGACGAATGCGCTCTCACTTCCCGACCCGGGCATGTATGTGGCGCTGTACGGCCCCGGCAGCGCGAGTCGGTTCCGCGCCCATGCCGGGTTCGCGACGGTCCGGATTCCCGAGCTCGAGATCGACGTCGACTCGGATGCCGACCTCGAACGGCTCGACGCACGCATCGGGCGGCGCACCCGCGCGCTCCTCGCCGTCCCGGCGTGAGGGTCGTGCTGCTCTCCGGTGGGGGCGGCGGCGCCCGGCTGGCGCGCGGCCTCGCATCGGTCCTGGCCCCCGGCGAGCTGACCGTGATCGGGAACGTCGGAGACGACCTCGAGATCCTCGGGCTGCACGTCTCGCCCGACCTCGACAGCCTCCTCTACGCACTCGCCGGGCTCATCGACACGGAGCGAGGATGGGGGCGCGCCGACGAGAGCTGGAACGCCCTCGGGTCGGCGCAGGCCTGGGGCGGACCGGACTGGTTCCGGCTCGGCGACCGTGACATCGGCCTCCACCTCGTCCGCGCCGAGGCGCTGCGGAATGGTGTCCCGCTTTCCGAGGTCACCGCTGATCTGTGCCGGCGGGCCGGGGTGACGTCGAGGATCCTCCCGGCGACCGACGAGCGGCTGCGGACGTACGTCACGACTCCGGCCGGCCGGTTCGCATTCCAGGAGTGGTTCGTCGGGCGGCGTCACGAGGACGAGGTCGACGCCGTCGACTACGAGGGAGCCGAGGCAGCGCGGCCCGGACCCGGCGTGGTCGACGCGCTCGTCGCCGCGGAGGCGATCCTGTTCGCCCCGAGCAACCCGTACCTGTCCATCGGGCCGATTCTCGCGGTCTCCGACATCCGCGCAGCGATCGATGCTCGGAGTGTCCGCTCGGTCGCGGTGAGCCCGCTCGTCCGAGGGGCCGCAGTGACTGGTCCGCTCGGTCGTATGCTCACGCGCATGGCCGGCGGCACCTCACCCGCCCACCTCACAGCTCGCTACGAGGGGCTGATCGACGTGCTCGTGATCGACGAGGCGGACGCTCCGACGACGGCCGACGTCGAGCTCGTCGTGACGCACACGTTGATGAGAGACGCCGACGCCGAGCGCCGTCTCGCCGAGACGGTCCTGGAGACGGCGTGCGCGTAGCGGTCGTAGGTGGGACCGGCCCGTTCGGCCGCGCGCTCGCCGCGCGTCTGCAGACGTCGGGGCTCGAGGTCATCGTCGGCTCCCGGGACGCGGACAGAGCCGTCGCGGCCGCGCTCGAGCTCCACTGCATCGGCGAGGCGAATCCCCAGGCAGTCGCGGACGCGGACTTCGTGGTACTTGCCGTCAACGCCGAGGGCGCGCTCGACACGGCGCGCGAGCTGCGTGACGCGATCGGCGAGACACCCGTGCTCTCGGTTGCGTCCGAGCTGCGCTTCTCGAAGGAGGGCGTCTTTCCCGCGCCCGATGCGCTTTCCCTCGCAGAGCGGATCCAGGCGGAGCTCTCCGCACCGGTCGTGGCGGGTCTGCACTCCCTCGCGGCGTCGAGCCTCGGGGCCGATCATCCGTCGGACGAGGACGCGTTCGTGTGCGGTGACGACGAGGACACGAAGGCCCGCGCGCTCGAGCTCGCGTCGAGGCTCACAGCCGGGCGCGCGCTCGACGCTGGCCCGCTCGCCAGCGCTCGGGCCCTCGAGGGGCTCACGGCCGTGATCGTGAACATGAACAAGCGCTACAAGGGTCACGCGGGCATCCGGGTCACGGGACTGCCTTGACGGGTGAGCTGCGCGTGATCCCGATCCGCGGGATCCCGGAGCTGGAGGAGAGGGACGACCTCGGCGCGCTCGTCGTCGCGGCCGCACCTGACTTCGAGGACGACGACGTGCTCGTGGTCGCGCAGAAGGCGGTCTCCAAGGTCGAGGGCCGGGTCGTGGATCTCACAGGGGTCGAGGCGTCCGAGCGTGCGTACGAGTTGGCCGGCGATACCGACCCGCGGCGCCTCGAGGTGATCCTGCGCGAGACGCACGAGGTCGTGCGTTCCCGTCCGCCCCTCGTCATCGCCGAGACGCGCCACGGATTCGTGTGCGCTTCGGCCGGGGTAGACGCTTCGAACGCGAAGGGCCCGGACACGCTCGTGCTGCTGCCGCTCGATCCGGACGCGTCCGCGGAACGCCTGCGGGAGACGCTTCGCGATCTCACCGGAAAGGACGTCGGAGTCATCGTCTCCGACTCCTTCGGCCGTGCCTGGCGCCGTGGGACGACCGACGTCGCCCTCGGTGTCGCCGGTGTCGTCGCGATCGTCGATCTCGACGGCAGCCGAGACGCTGCGGGCTACGAGCTGCACGCGACCCAGATCGCCGTCGCGGACGAGATCGCCGGCGCCGCGCAGCTCGTCATGGGCAAGCTCGACGGGATTCCGGCGGCGATCGTGCGAGGTATGCGGCTGCGTGGGGACGGGCGCGGCACCGATCTCGTGATGCCCCGTGAGCGCGACCTCTTTCGCTAGTCAATTAGACTCGCACCGTGCGCAGGTACGCCATTTGGGGCACCGCGACGTCACCCGAGCACGAGGAATGGGTGCGCGCAATCGGCAAGCAGTTCGAGGCCGACAACTTCGTCAAGGTCGACGACATCGCCGAGGCGGACTTCGTGCTGAACATGTTCGACCCGAACGACCCGAAGGCGTTCCGCCGCGCGTCGCGTGGCACGTATTCGGCCGCGTTCTACGAGCTCGACGAGGCGCCGGAGGACGCGCTGAAGGCCAGCTACCCGATGCTCGTGCGCACGCTCTCGAACGTCGTCCTCCTGCGGGTGCGCGGCAAGGGCGTGTGGTTCACGACGATGGAGCAAGGCACGTACCACGTGACCGAGGATCCCGAGACGATCTACGACCGCCTCGAGCCGCTCGCAACGTCCCGGCTCGTCATCGACAACGAGTGGATCCCAGACCTCGAGCCCGACCTCTGGGACGGCGACGACGTCACCGTCGACATCAGCGAGGCGGGCCGGCGGCTCGACGAGCTCGATCTCCTGCCCTCGCCGTTCCCCGTCGAGGAGTACCTGTCGGGTCGCGACCTGCGCCACGTCATGCGGCTGTACTCGGTCGGTGGCCTCTCCTACGGGAACCTCTCGGCGCGCAAGGACGAGACGCGCTTCTGGATGAGCGCGAGCGGCGTCGACAAGTCGAAGCTCGAGTCCGTCGGGCGCGACATCCTCATGGTCAAGGACTTCGACGACGACCGCGGCGTCATCGTGCTCAGCGTTCCGCCCGGAATCGAGCCGCGCAGGGTGTCGGTCGACGCGATCGAGCACTGGATGATCTACCAGGCGCATCCCGACGTCGGGGCGATCCTCCACGTCCACGCCTGGATGGAGGGCATCGCCGCGACGGACGTGAACTACCCGTGCGGCACGCAGCAGCTCGCCGTCGCCGTCGCCGATCTCGTCGCTCAGGAGCCCGATCCTGCGCACGCGGTCATCGGCCTACGCAATCACGGCCTCACGTGCACGGGCGACAGCCTTTCGGAGATCCTCGATCGCGTGGCGCCGAAGGTCCTCCGGCAAGTCCCTATGTCCTGAGGCGTAAGGCGGTCAGCACCGCGAGCGCCGGTGCGATCAGCACGTCGTTGGCGAGGCACCAGACGCATACGGCGTCGATGACGACCAGTTGGAGCACGAGCAGGTAGACGCTGAACGCGAGGCCGACGAACGCGAGGGCGGCCGCGCCGAGTCGCGCGTACGGCGTGTCCCAGACGATCAGCCCGAGCACGATCGTGTAGCTGACGAGCCCCAGCAGCGCCACGGGGAGCCCTGCGATCTCGGCATAGCTCGACTGCTGGACGGTCTCGCATCCTCCGCCCGCCACGCAGACGAGCGCGCCCTCGTCGTAGTGCACCCAGGTCAGGTACGCCGCGACGACGATGCCGGCCAGCGCGACGATGCCCGCGGTGGCGCTGAGCGTGCGGTCGCTCAACCGGAGAGGGCGTCGTCGAGCGCCGCCCGCATCTGATCGACCGAGCCGAACTGGACGGCGTACGGCTGCTCGTTCCCGACGACGATGAGGAACGACGGCGTGCCCCCGATCCCCGCCGCGCTTGCAGCAGCCCCCGCGCTCTCGGCCTGCTGCCGGATGTCAGCCCGCTCCGCGTCGGTGAAGAGCTTGTCGACGTCCAGACCGGGGATCTCGGCGGCGAGCCCGCGGATCAGATCGTCGGTCACCCAGCCGCTGTTCTCGGCGCCCTGGTTCCGGTAGAGCGCTTCGGCGAGGTTCCAGAGCCTGTCCTGCTCCGCTGCGGCAAGGAGAAAGCGGTACGCCTTCACGGAGTCGTCGCCGAGGAAGGGAAAGCCGCGGAACTCCGTCCTCACCCTGCCGGGACGGACGTACTCACGGACGAGCGTCGGGAAGAACTCCTCCGAGTACAGCCGGCAGGCCGGGCACTGCGGGTCGGCGTACTCGATCAGCGTGAGCTTCGCGGCGGGGCTCCCGAGGACGCGACCCGCCTGCGGGATGCCCGCGAGGTCGACGACCGGGTTCGCGGTCGGGGGCGAAGAGCTCGAGTCGTTCCTCGACAACACGGCGACCGCCACGAGCGCGACGGCGGCGGCGATCGCGATCCCGAACGCGAGGGCGACCGCAGTGCGGGACGGGCGGTCGGTTCTGCGCGCTTTCGGTCCGGCCATGCATCGCAAGTGTGCCCTCGGCGAGGGTTACACCGCCGCTTACACCCCCTGACGAATGGCTGTCACTCGATCGAGGGAGTAGCTTCGTGCCCCATGATCGAATTGGCAACGGAGCGAAAGACGACCCGGATCACGCCTCGGCAGCGCGAGGTCGTCGCACTCATCGCAGCGGGTTGCTCGAACGACGAGGCCGGCCTCCGGCTCGGAATCTCCCCCAGGACGGTGAAAGCTCACTGCGACGTGCTTCGGCAGAAGCTCGGAGTGCAGCGGCGCCGCCAGATTCCGATCGCCTTCCGGTTGCTCACGGGCGAGGATCCGCTGTCCGCGGGGCGCCGGTACATGCTTGCGGCCCGGCTACCCCGCTGACTCGAGGCGCGCTCGCGGCGGCGCGCAGCCGCGGGCGCCGTCGAGCAACGACGGTGGTAGGGTCGAACGGTCTGCGAGGTGACGTCGGTCAGAAGATGACGACGACTGCGACAGTCCCCGAAGCCAGGATCCGCAAGAGGAGGATCGTCGAGCGGCCGCGGTTGTACGCGTTGCTCGATGCTTCCCCGGCGCGCGTCCGGACGCTCGTGGCGCCGGCCGGGTATGGAAAGACGACGCTCGCGGACCAGTGGGTCGTACGCGACGGCCGAATCGCGACGTGGTTCACGGCCCGATCCTCTTCAACGGACGTCGCGGCGCTGGCGTTCGGTCTGGCGCGGAGCGCCACCGCCATCGTCGAGGGCTGCGACCACCGACTGCGCGAGCACATGCGGGCGCTACCGGCGCCTGCGGAAAACGTCGAGACGCTCGCGGAGATCCTTGGTGAGGATCTCGCCAGTTGGCCCGAGAACGCGTGGCTCGTCCTCGACGATTACCACGAGGTCGCGCAAGAGCCTCGCGCCGAAGACTTCGTCGCTGCGCTCGTCGCGGAGTCGCCGGTGCAGTTCCTCATCGCGAGCCGCGTCCGCCCTTCGTGGGTCTCGACGAAGGATCTCCTGTACGGAGAGACGCTCGAGCTGACCCAGACGGTGCTGGCGATGAACGATCGCGAAGCTGCCGATGTGCTCGTCGACCGCAGCGCACGATCGGCATCGGGCCTCGTCGCGCTCGCGAACGGCTGGCCGGCGGTCATCGGGCTCGCGGGCGTCTCCTCGGCGGAGATCGACGCGGCAGCCGATGCGGTCCCCGAGTCGCTCTACGGGTACTTCGCAGACGAGATCTTCAGCGCGCTCGGGATCGAGGTGCAGCAGGGCTTGACCACACTCTCGGTCGCGCCCGTTCTCGACCGCGAGCTCGTGATCGGGCTACTCGGCACCGACGAGGCCGACGACATCGCGTCACGCGCACTCGACGTGGGCATCCTCGTCGAGAGGAATACGCACATCGATCTGCACCCCCTGGCACGCGCGTTCCTCGCCGAGCGAGCGGGGCAACTCGGGCTCGCTCCCGCCGACGGCTCGGGCGAGACGTGCCTTGCTCATTACCGCGAGCGTCGGGATTGGGACGCTGCGTTCGAGCTGATCGTCCGTTTCGGCTGGGCCGAACAGCTCGTGATCTTGCTCGAAGCTGCACTCGACGACCTCCTGGAGGCTGCGCGTCTGTCGACGCTCGAGCGCTGGTGCGACTTCGCTGCTGGCGGAGACCTCATCGCACCCGTCCTTGCGGTTGCCCGGGCGGAAGTGCTTCTGCGGCAAGGTCGCCACCTGGAGGCGATTGCGCATGCCGGAAAGGCTGCGGCAAGTCCCGGCGATCATGAATATCGCACCCTCTCGCTAGCGGGACGCGCGGCACATCTCGCGTCTCGTGAGGAGGAGGCGCTCGACTTCTATCGGCGAGCGGGGGACGCAGCACGGGAAGAGTTCGAGCGGCGTGACGCGCGTTGGGGTGAGCTTGGTTGCCTGATCGATCTCGAGGACGAAGGGGCCGCCGATGCGTTGGGACAGCTATGTCAGGGAGTGTCGATCCAACAGCCGCGCGAGCTGGTCCGTTCAGCTGCCTACCGGCTGTACCTCCAGATGCGCACCGGTTCGCTTGACCTTGACGAGGCCCATACAGCGTACGGCGTGCTTT
>DASTWH010000362.1:0-5950 GCA_035758735.1 Gaiellaceae bacterium | reverse complement strand
GGCGGCCTGGAGCAGGCCGCCTTCGACCTATACTCGCGCCGTGTTCGGTCTGAGACGCTGCCCGCCGCAGCTGTGACCACCGTCGAAGAAGCATCAGCAGCGACCGACGTCGCTGTCATCGGCCACAGCCCGCGCGAGCTCTTCTGGCTGCGCTTCAAGCGCGACAAGGCCGCGATCGCGGGCGGCATCGTGATCCTCCTCCTCATCCTGCTCGCGATCTTCGGCGGCCCGCTCGCCGAGCGGATCAGCGGGCACCCGCAGAACGAGCCCTACACGAACATGACGGACGACTTCGGCATCCCCAAGGGGCCGAATGCAGACTTCTGGTTCGGCGCGGACGGCGCGGGCCGGGACCTCTTCGTCCGGACGATGTACGGCGCGCGGACCTCACTGCTCGTGGGAATCGTCGCGTCGGGGCTCGCGGTCGCGATCGGCACCACCATCGGCCTGATCGCCGGGTACTTCGGAAAGTGGGCGGACACGACGCTCTCGCGCGGAGCGGACGTGATGCTCGCCATTCCGTACCTGCTCATCTCGATCGGCATCGTCGCGGCGTGCAGCACGACGAAGGAGGGGTGCCTCAACGGCCTGATCCAGCCGGGCTTGACGATCGTGATCCTCGTGATCGTGCTCTTCTCGTGGCCCTACACGGCCCGCGTGATCCGTGGCAACACGCTGTCGCTGAAGCAGAAGGAGTTCGTCGAGGCGAGCCGCTCGGTGGGCGCGGGCAACCTACGAATCATCGGCGGCGACCTTCTCCCGAACCTCGTCGCGCCGATCATCGTGCTCGCGACGCTGCTGATCCCGCAGAACATCCTCTTCGAGGCAGCGCTCTCGTACCTCGGGCTCGGCGTCCCACCGGACCAGGCGTCGTGGGGCCAGATCCTCGCCGATGCCTCCGGGCTCTACGACGTAGCATGGTGGCTCATGGTGTTTCCCGGCGCGTTCCTCGTGGTAACGACGCTCGCGTTCAACCTCTTGGGTGACGGACTCCGCGACGCTCTCGACGTCCGCACCGATCGCTGATGTCGTCCCGACTGCGCCGGATTCTGAACGTCTCATCCTCATGCAGGCATCCACGCGTCATTCCCGCCTGAAAGCGGGGGAAGGAGGGTAAGTGCGAGTTCAACCAACGAAGCGGCGGTTCGGCATGTCGATTGCCGCGCTGGTCGCCGTCGCAGCGCTCACCGCAGCGCTCGTTTCGGCGGCATCGGCTGAGCCGAGCGGCGAGGCCGCAAAGGGAGGCACGTACCGCGTCGGATGGGAGTCGAGCTTCGGCTGGACGAACAACTTCGACCCCACCGGCGAGTACCTCGCCAACGCGTTCGCGATCTACTCGAACCTGTTGCTGCGCAACCTCGTGACTTTCAACCACGTCGAAGGTGCGAAGGGGAACATCGTCGTGGCCGACGTCGCGACCTCGGTCCCGCGGCCGACGAACGGTGGCAAGACGTACACCTTCAAGCTGAAGAGCGGCGTCCGGTGGGGCCCCCCGCTGAATCGGGCCGTCACCTCACAGGACTTCAAGTACGCGATCGAGCGGCTTGCGAAGCCCAAGAACGGCGCCCAGTACTCCTTCTACTTCAACGTGATCCAGGGGCTCCAGGCTTACGGCAAGGGTGAGGCGAAGTCCATCTCGGGCGTCAAGACGCCGAACTCGCGGACCATCGTTTTCACCCTCACGAAGCCATCGGGAGACTTCCCGAACCGGCTGACGATGGGTGCCGCGGCCGCGATCCCGAAGGAAGTCGCGGGGTGCTTCGACGGCAAGCCGGGTCTTTACGGCCGCTACGTCGTCGCATCGGGTCCGTACATGATCGAAGGCTCGGACGACCTCGACGCCAGCTCGTGCAAGACGCTCAAGCCGATCTCCGGCTATGACGGCAAGACGACGCTGACGCTCGTGCGGAATCCGAACTATCGGGCGAGCACGGACAGCCGCGCATCGCGTGAGAGCAACCCGGACTCGTTCGAGTTCACCGTCGACACCAACATCGACGACATCTACAACAAGATCGGCGCAGGCGACCTCGACGACGCGTACGCAACGGCGTCGCCGAAGGTCTTCCGCGAGTACACGGTCAACGCGAGCAAGCGGAAGTACCTGCACTCGAACTACGCCGACGGTACGTACTACATCACCATGAACCTCACCCAGCCGCCGTTCGACGACGTGCACGTGCGTCGGGCGATGAACTGGGTCATGGATCGGAACGCGCTCCGGAAGGCGTGGGGCGGACCGGTCGCCGGCGACATCGGTGAGCACATCCTCCCGAACGCAATGCTGCTCGGGAAGCTCAACAACTTCGCGCCCTTCAAGACGCCCGGTGGACGAGGGAACGTCGCGAAGGCACGTGCAGAGATGAAGCTGTCGAAGTACGCCAACAACAACGGCGTCTGCACCGCGAAGGAGTGCAAGAACGTCCTGCTCATCACCGACGTCCGCGCCGTGGACAAGGCGACGCTCCCGGTCGTGCAGAACGGGGCGTCGAAGCTGGGCATCACGTTCACGGTTCGCTCCGTCAACGGTGCGTACCCGGTGATCCAGACCACGTCGAGGAACGTCGCGATCTCGAATCGTCCGCGTTGGTTCAAGGACTACGCGGACCCGTCGACATTCATCGACCCGCTGTTCTACGGCGCGAACATCATCCCGACGGGCAACACGAACTACGCGCTCGTCGGCCTGAAGGCGAGCCAGGCGCCGTCGCTCGGCATCAAGGGCACCATCAACGGCATACCGAGCATCGACAAGCTGGCCGACCGGTGCGCCGCGCTCGTCGGCAACCCGCGCATCACCTGCTACGCGGGGATCGACCGGGTCCTCACGCGAGACATCGCGCCGTGGATCCCGTACATGTCCGCGAAGACGGTCACCATCCTCAGTTCGAACGTCACGAAGTGGGACTTCGACCAGTCGACCGGCTTCACTTCACTCGCGCACGTCGCGGTGAAGTCGTAGCTCGGGTAGTCCGAACCACGGAAAGCGGGGCCGCTCAAGGCCCCGCTTTCCTCTACCTTCTTCACTGAATGGCGCTCTACATCGCTCGGCGGCTTCTCTGGGCGGGGCTCGTGATCCTCGTCGTCCTGATGATCGTCTTCGCGGTCTTCTACCTCCTCCCCGCGAGCGACCCGGCGCTCCGCTTTGCGGGGAAGTCGCCCACACCGGAGTCGCTTGCACTCATCCGCGACCGGCTCGGACTCGACGAGCCGTGGTGGAAGCAGTACGCAATCTTCGTGAAGAACTTCGTCGCGGGCGACGAGTACGGCTGGCCCGGGCTCGGCTACTCGTTCACCGGCAACGTCTCCGTCCTCAGTGAGGTCACAGAGCGAGCGCCGCGCACACTCTTCCTCATCGCCGGAGCCGCGATCATCTGGCTCGTCGTCGGCGTCTCGATCGGTGTGCTGTCGGCGGTGAAGCGCCAGTCCGCGGCCGACCGCGCCGCAATGGGCTTCGTGCTCATCGGGATCTCCTCGCCGGTGTTCTGGCTCGGCCTGATGGCTCTCTGGGTGTTCTGGAAGAAGCTCGGCTGGACGGGCGGCACCGGGTATGTCCCGATCACGGAGAGCCCGACGGCGTTCTTCTCGCACATGATCCTGCCCTGGACCGTCCTCGCACTGCTGTTCGCGGCGATCTACGCACGGATGACGCGGAACAGCCTGCTCGACACCCTGGGCGAGGACTACATTCGCACCGCGCGCGCCAAGGGGCTCCCGGAGCGGACCGTCATCTTCCGCCATGGGCTGCGAGCAAGCCTCGCTCCGATCATCACGATGTTCGGGATGGACATCGCACTGCTCGTCGGCGGAGCGATCATCACCGAGTCGGTCTTCAATATCCAGGGCCTCGGGTGGCTGGCCATCGACAGCACGCTGAACCAGGACCTGCCGACGGTCGTCGGCGTCGTGGTGGTGGGCGCAGTCGCCGTTGTCGTGATGAATCTCATCGTTGACATCGGCTACGCCTTCCTCGATCCCAGAGTGCGGTACGAGTGAGGGAGACCCTCCTCGAGGTTCGCGACCTGACAGTCGTGTTCCCGACGCACGAGGGCGACGTCCAGGCCGTCTCCGACCTGTCGTACACGCTCCATCGAGGCGAGACGATCGGAATCGTGGGCGAGTCGGGCTCGGGAAAGAGCGTCTCCAGCCTCGCGTTGATGGGGCTCCTGAACCAGGAGCGCACCCGCGTCAGCGGGGAGGCCTTGTTCGGCGGGCGGAACCTGCTTTCGCTGCCGCAGAGTGAGATGCGGGACATCCGGGGCAAGGACCTGGCGATGATCTTCCAGGACCCGTTCGCCTGCCTGCATCCCATGTACCGCGTGGGCGACCAGATCGCGGAGGCGGTGACGGCCCACGCGTCGGTGTCGAAGTCGAAGGCGCTCGATCGTGCGGTCGAGCTCCTGGAAGCGGTCGGCATCCCCAAGGCGCGAGACCGTGCGCGCGACTATCCCCACCAGTTCTCCGGCGGGATGCGCCAGCGCGCGATGATCGCCATGGCGCTCGTGAACAACCCGTCCGTTCTCATCGCGGACGAGCCGACGACCGCACTGGACGTCACGGTGCAGGCGCAGATCCTCGAGCTGATCGAGAAGGTCAAGCGCGAATTCGACATCGGCGTGATCCTGATCACGCACGATCTCGGGGTCGTCTCCGAGACAGCCGACTCAGTCCTCGTCATGTATGCGGGCCGGCCGATGGAAAAGGGGCCCGCGCAAGACGTCTTCGCTGCTCCGCAGCACCCGTACACGTGGGGCCTGCTCCAGTCGATGCCCACGATCGACCATCGGCTCGAGAACCTGCTCGCCATCGAGGGATCGCCCCCCTCGCTCCTACGCGTGCCTTCGGGTTGCCCGTTCAACCCGCGGTGCGCATATGCCTTCGCGCCGTGCCCGGTGGAGCTGCCCGAGCTTCGCACGATCCCCGGCGGCCATCTCGATCGCTGCCACCTTCCCGCCGACCTGAAGCGGTCCCACTGGGCCGATCTGCGCGCCCTCCGACTCGGGGCTGCGAGTTGAGCGAGACCGCGACGACCGACACGATCGTCGAGCTCCAGCACGTCACCAAGCACTTCCCGGTGAAGCAGGGTGTCTTCTCGCGGTCGAAGAGCCGAGTCCACGCCGTCGAGGATGTGAGCCTGACCGTGCGACGCGGGGAGACGCTGGGAATCGTCGGTGAATCCGGCTGCGGAAAGTCGACGACCGCGCGCCTCATGCTGCGTCTCATCGATCCCACCGGCGGCAAGATCCGGTTCGACGGGAGGGACATCACGGCGACCTCGACGCGCGGGCTTCGCCCGCTTCGCCGTGAGATGCAGATGATCTTCCAGGACCCCTACGCGTCGCTCAATCCGCGGAAGACGGTCGAGCAGATCGTGCTGCAACCGTTCGCGATCCACGGCGGCGTGTCGAAGCGCGAGGCGAAGCTGCGCGTTCGCGAGCTTCTGCAGGTCGTGGGCCTGAGCCCTGAGCACGCGAGCCGGTATCCGCACGAGTTCTCAGGAGGCCAGCGACAGCGGATCGGCATCGCTCGCGCTCTTGCGCTGAACCCGAAGCTGATCGTGTGCGACGAGCCAGTCTCGGCGCTCGACGTCTCCGTCCAGGCGCAGATCCTCAACCTCCTGCGCTCGCTCCAGGCCGAGTTCAACCTCACCTACGTCTTCATCTCGCACGACCTCTCGGTGATGCGGCAGATCTGCTCGCGGATCGCCGTCATGTACCTCGGCCACGTCGTCGAGCTCGCGGACTCGGAGCAGATCTTCGAGCGGCCACGGCACCCCTATACCGCGGCCCTCATCGCGGCGGTGCCCCGTGTATCGGAGAACGGCCACCGACGCGAGCGCGTCGTGGTCGGCGGCGACGTCCCTTCGGCGGTAGACCCTCCAAGCGGCTGCGTCTTCCACCCGCGCTGCCCACGGTTTCACGAGGGCCACTGCGATGTCGTGGAGCCGATT
>DASTWH010000260.1:0-2428 GCA_035758735.1 Gaiellaceae bacterium | reverse complement strand
GATCGCTCGGTTCGCGACGGTCATCACGATCGGAAGCCCGAGGCCCGAGGCGTTGTACAGCGCCTCCGCCATGTAGAGCAGACCCTGGCTCGCCGTCGCCGTGTACGCGCGGGCACCGGTTGCCGAGGCGCCGATGGCAGCCGACATCGCGGCGAACTCCGACTCGACCATCAGGTACTCGCAGGGCGCGAGCTCATTTCTACGTACGAGATCGGAGAGCGCCTCGACGATGTGCGTTTGTGGCGAGATCGGGTACGCCGAGATCACCTCGGGTCGGCACAGCGCGACCGCCTTCGCCACAGCGAGCGAGCCTTCGAGCTGGCTACGCATAGACGTTCACCTGCTCGCGCCACGCGACGGCGAGCTCGTAGGCGGCCTCCGCGGCAGCGACGTTGCCGTCCGCGATCCTGCCCGAGAACCGGTCGCGAATCGCCGCGGTCACCGAGTCGAGCGCCAGGGCACCCGTCAGCGCGGCGAACGCGCCGAGGAGCGCCGCATTGGGCAGCGGGCGGCCGACGTGCTCGCGCGCGACCTCCGTCGCAGGAACCGCGAGTACTCGGTCGACCCGGAACGTCCCGAGGAACTCGCCGATGCCGAGCTCCTCCAGACTCCGTGACGTGTTGACGAGGACGTAGCTGTCGCGACCGACGCCCGAGAACAGATCGACCTGATGGAGCAGGGTCGGATCCTGGACGATGAGGGCATCGGGCTCGACGATCGGTTCCCGGAGACGAATCGGTTGGTCGGAGAACCGGCAGAACGCCACGACGGGAGCGCCGGTTCGCTCCGACCCGAACATGGGAAAGGCTTGTGAGTGCTTGTCCTCGAAGAACGCGGCGACCGAGAGCAGCTCGGCAGCCGTGACGACGCCCTGCCCGCCGCGCCCATGAATTCGCACCTGGAACATCCGTCCTCCCGAAGTCGTCGTACGTGGCCGCATGCTCGCCCCTCGCAGCGCAGCCGCCATCCGCGGCGATCCTCATCTCGAGTACGGCGAACTACCGAGTACTCGGACTAGAGGAGGAGCAGCACGAAGGCGAGCATCGCGGCTGCCGACGCGGCCACGGTGCATGCGACCGGGAGCGGCCTCGACGTCTCGAGCGCCTCCGGCACGAGGTCCGCCGCCACGAGCCAGATCATCGCCCCGGCGGCGAACCCGAGACCGATCGGGAGGAACCCGGTGAACTCCTCGACGAAGAGAAAGGCCGGAACAGCCATGAGTGGTTGGGGAAGACTCGAGAAGACGCTCCACGCGGCGGCCGTCCGTGGCGAGGTCCCACGCGGGACCAGCACGAGGCTGATCGCGAGCCCCTCGGGGATGTTGTGCACCGCGATCGCGAGCCCGATGAGGACTCCGAGCGTCTCCTCCACTCCGAATGCGACGCCCACTCCGACGCCCTCCGCAAACGAGTGGATCGTCATGATGCCGACGATCAGCAGCGCCTTCGTCGCGTCCGCTCCGCGCAACGAGCCGAGATGCAGGGTGTCGTGCGAGTCGAGGAGGCGCTGCGAGAGGAAGATGAAGAGTGCGCCCGCGAGCGCCCCGAGGGCTGTTCGCTCGGCCCCGTGGCCGGCGCCCTCGTACAGCAGACCCGCGCTCGCACCCAGCATCAGGCCGGCCGCGAGGCTGTTCGCCGTTCCGAGCCAGCTGCGATCGGGATGCCGCGCAAACACGAAGGGCAGCGCACCCAGACCCGTGGCGAGGGCGGTGACGAGTGCAACGACGAACACGGTGAGCACGTCCACGTCGCCCGAATCTGACCACGTGCGCGGACGCGTGACCCGAGTACTTCTCCACATTCCGGTGCGGCCGCCCGGTGCCGGCCGAAGCGCAGGACATGCTGCACGAGCATGAGCGTCACTCCCGCAGGCGTCTCGAGCGAGACGACGACGTTCACCCCGATCGGACTCGATGCGCTTCCACCGGGAGACGTCGCACGGAAAGCTGAGTCCGTCGGCGTCGCGAAGGCGAGCATGCGCCCACTCGACGTCTTCGTCCTCGGCGTGCTCGCCGGAGCATTCATCGCCCTGGGCGCGGCGTTCGCGACGACCGTCGGCAGCGGTGGGGGCGACGTGCCGTACGGCGTCCTCCGGCTGCTCGTGGGGCTCGCGTTCACCCTCGGTCTCATCCTGGTGGTGGTCGCCGGCGCCGAGCTGTTCACCGGCAACAACCTGATCGTCATGGCCTGGGCGAGCAGACGGGTGAGCAGCGGTCGCCTTCTGGCGAACTGGGGACTCGTCTACGCGGGCAACTTCGCCGGGGCGTTCGCGACCGCTGTCTTGGTCTTCCTCTCGAAGCAGTACACCTTCGGAGGCGGGCAGGTCGGAGTGACCGCCCTCTCGATCGCTTCCGCGAAGACGAGCCTGGGCTTCGGCCAGGCCATCGTGCTCGGGTTGCTCTGCAACGCGCTTGTGTGCCTCGCGGTCT
>DASTWH010000294.1:0-3662 GCA_035758735.1 Gaiellaceae bacterium | reverse complement strand
GGATCAGTCGGCGACGTGACCTGGTTCGTGTTGTAGAGGAACGTGTTGGCGTTGCCAACGGTCGTCGAGAAGCGGAATCGATACGTGACGTCCTCCTCCGCGTCTCCGTTGTTGTCGACCTTGAGGTCGTATCGGACCGTCGGGTCGAACCGGTAGTAGTTCGGTCCGCCCGCCGGGTCCTGGAACGGGTAGTAGTTCGCGATGATCGTGACCGTGTTGGGCTTGTCCGGGCTCACGAACGCGTAGACGTCGGTGTTGTCGGCAGCCGGGTCGTCGCTGATCAGCGGCGCTTCGCGATGGCTCGATGCCGATGCCCGCTGCGGACCAGCCGCGCCGACGAGCGCGGCGGCCACGACGGCTACGGCGACTGCCGCACCGAGCGGGACGAGCAGTGCTCCCCTCTTCATGCCCTTCTCCTTTCCCGTTTGTGGAGGACGGGCTGGTTCGCAGCGCCTCGGCGTTCGGTTCGCTACGTTCCGCGGGTGGAGTGGGACCAGGCCGTGATCTGGATCACGACGCGGACGATCAAGCCGGGCACGTACGAGGAGTTCCGCCAGGCGTGGCGCCCGAGCTCGTTCCCCGAGGGCATGGTCCGCGCCTACGAGTGCTTCTCCGAGGACCGCAACGAGGTCGTCGGGATCTCCGTGTGGGACTCGATGGAATCCCGCGAGCGCTACCGCCTGTCCGACGTCGAGGCCGAGCGCCAGCGCGCGATGGCGCCGTACGTCGAGGCCGAGAGCTCGGGCGTCTACGTCGGTCGAGAGCTCGAGCTGCCGAGGTCGCCCTAGGCGCTCAGCTTCTCGCGGACGAGCTCGTTCACGACGCGGGGATCCGCCTTGCCCTGCGTCTCCTTCATGACCTGACCGACGAAGAAGCCGAGCAGGCCCTCCTTGCCACCGCGGTAGGCGTCGACCTGACCCGGGTTCGCCTCGAGGATGCGGTCGACGATCGGCTCGAGCTCGGAGGTGTCGGAGACGGCCTCCTCCGCGACGTACGGGTCGACCGTGAACCCCGGCTCGGCGAGCTTGGAGATCGCCTCGTCGAAGGCCGCACGCGGGATGCGGTCGCGCGCCTCTACGAGCTTGGCAAGCTCCTTCGCCGGCGCGGCGCCCGGGTCCACCCCGGCGCCGACGAGCGTGTTGGCGATGACGTTCGCTGCTGCCACCGCTTCCGCACCGGCGGCGACCGTCTCGTCCCAGAGCCGGTCGAGCCCACCCGTGACGAGGACGGTCGCGCGCTCGAGGTCGAGCGCGGGCTCGATCCGGCGGATCCGCGCGGCCGGCGACTCGCGCACCTCGGCACGGAGCGCGTCGACGAGCTCCGAAGGCGGCTCGACGGGCACGAGGTCCGGCTCGGGGAAGTAGCGATAGTCGTCGGCCTCCTCCTTCGAGCGGCGCGCCGTCAGCGTCCCGGTCGCGGCGTCGAAGTCGTATGTCTGCTGCTCGACCTCCCCGCCCGATTCCCAGACGCCGATCTGCCGCTCGACCTCGGCCTCGATGCCGCGCGCGATGAAGTTGAAGGAGTTCATGTTCTTGATCTCCGTCCGCGTGCGCAGCTCGTCGGAGCCCGACGGACGCACGGACACGTTGGCGTCGACGCGCAGCGTGCCCTTCTCCATCTCGGCGTCCGAGATCCCGAGCTCGACGATCGTCTGCCGCAGGAGCTGCAGAAATCGCTTCGCCTCGTCAGCCGAGCGGATGTCGGGCGCGGTGACGATCTCGACGAGCGGCGTTCCCCCTCGGTTGTAGTCGACGAGCGAGGCGTCGGCTCCGCCGATTCGGCCGGTGCGCCCACCGACGTGCACGGTCTTCGCCGCGTCCTCCTCCAGATGTGCGCGGACGATCCCGATCACACGATCGCCTTCCGCAGCCGGTAGTAGCACATTTCCATTAATGCAAGATGGTAGATCGTACTGGGAGATCGGATAGCCCTTTGGGAGATCCGGGTAGAAGTAGTTCTTGCGCGCGAAGACCGCGTGCCCGGCAATCTCGCAGTCGAGCGCGAGGCCGAGCTTGATCGTCCACTCGATCGCGCGTCGGTTCATCACCGGCAGCGCACCGGGGAAGCCGAGACAGACCGGGCACGTCTGCGTGTTCTCCCCCGCGCCGAACCCGGCCGCGCAGCGGCAGAACATCTTCGTCCTCGTCTTCAGCTGGACGTGGCTCTCGAGGCCGATGACGGGCTCCCAGCTCATCGCAGCCGCTCCGGAACGGTGTCGAAGCCGATACCGCCCTCGAGGGCATGCCCGATCCGGAAGAGCCCGTTCTCGCCGAATTGGCGGCCGATGAGCTGCAGTCCGACGGGAAGACCTTCGGAGAGCCCGCACGGAATTGACAGGCCCGGGAGGCCGGCGAGACACGACGGGATCGTGAGGAGGTCGCACGCGTACATCGCGAGTGGGTCCGCGGCCTTGTCGCCGATCGGGAACGCAACCGTCGGCGACGTCGGGGTCACGATCGCGTCGAATCCCTCGAGCGCCTCGCGGTGCTCCCGGATGAGCAGCGTCCGCACACGCTGCGCCTGCCCGTAGAAGGCGTCGTAGTAGCCGGCCGACAGCGCGTAGGTGCCGAGCATGATGCGGCGCTTCGGCTCCGGCCCGAACCCGGCGTCGCGAGTACGGTCGACCATCTCTCCGTACGTCGCGCCGACGACCCGCGGCCCGTAGCGAACGCCGTCGTAGCGGGCGAGGTTCGACGAGGCCTCCGCGGGCGCGACGAGGTAGTAGCAGGGCATGCCGTAGCGATACGAGAGAGGGAGATCGCACTCCCCCACCTCGGCGCCGAGCTCGCGCGCGGTCTCGAGTGTCTTCTCGAACGCGGCGCGCACGCCCGGCTCGATCGCATCGAGGCCGGCGACCTGCCTCGGCACCGCTAGCCGAACGCCCGCCAGCGACTCGTCCTCGGGGAGGGCCACCGGCTCGGGCAGCTCGGCCGTCGTCGAGTCGAGCGGATCTCGGCCGGCGATGATCGAGTAGAGGAGCGCGACGTCCCGCACCGTCTTCGCCACTGGCCCGATCTGGTCGAGGCTCGATGCGAAGGCGACGATCCCGTAGCGCGAGACCGTCCCGTACGTGGGCCGCAGGCCGACGTTGCCGCACAGTGCTGAGGGCTGCTTGATCGAGCCGCCCGTGTCGGATCCGAGCCCCCACGGGGCGAGCCCGGCCGACACGGCAGCTGAGGTCCCGCCGCCCGAGCCGCCTGGGACGCGAGTCGGATCCCACGGGTTGCGCGACGGCCCCCACGCCGAGTTCTCGGTCGACGAGCCCATGGCGAACTCGTCCGTGTTCGTCTTCCCCAGCACCGAAAGTCCCGCGGCCTTCACGCGGGCCGCGACGGTGGAGTCGAAGACCGGCGTGTACCCCTCGAGGATGCGCGAGCCGGCAGTCGTCTCGATCCCGTTCGTCGAGATGACGTCCTTGAGCGCGATCGGGATGCTGTCGCCGCTCGGCTCGTCGCAGGTTCGCAGGTAGCAGTGGAGCTCGGAATCGCGCTCTCCGATCGCGTCGAGATAGGCGGCGTGCAGCTCGCTCGCCGACACCTCGCGGCGCTCGACGAGCCCGATGGCCTCCTCCGCGGTGAGTCGAAGCGTGTCGATCATGCGGTCGGCGGGACGCGGAACAGGTCGCCGTCGCGGTCGGGCGCGTTCGCGAAGACGTCGTCGAG
>DASTWH010000176.1:0-5607 GCA_035758735.1 Gaiellaceae bacterium | reverse complement strand
TGCAGCTTGCGTTCTGCGTGGTCGTCGGCTTCGCGGATGGCAAGGTCGCGCACGAGCACATCTACTGGGACCAGGCTTCGCTCCTCGTTCAGGTTGGACTGATCGATTCGACCCAGCTGCCCGTCACCGGCGCCGAGCAGGCCGGGAACGTGCTCGATCCCCGCGCGCGGCCGCTGAACGAGCTGATCCGGCGCAGCCGCGATTAGCCCGGCTCAGACCGTCCCGTACAACATCAGGACGATGCGGACGAACTCCCGCGTGTCGTCGAAGAGCCCGCGCTCGCGAACCGCGCGCGCACCCTGGTACCACCCCGCCAGCGCGAGGCTGCGGTTGCCGCCGAACTCGTCGAGCTGCCAGCGGAGGTAACGCACGCCTGCGCGCACGTTCCCCTGGTAGTTCCGGGGCGTCCGTACGCCGAGGAGGACGAGGTCGACGAACTCCCACGTCTCGGGAAGCAGCTGCATCACACCGATCGCGCCGACGTTCGAGACCACGTCCTGCTGGAACCCGGACTCCATCCAGGCGAGCGCACGGGCGAGCGCGGGATCGACGCCGTAGACGCGCGACCAGTAGTCGAGCGCGGCACGAATGGCGTCGCGGCTGGCAGGCGGCCCCGCGGCTGCAGGTGCGGTGAGCCGTGCTCCGCGCGGGAGCGCCAGCCGCTGGTTCGGGACGATCACGTTGATGAGCGAGAGGCCGTTCCGGCGCGCGAGCCGCCACGGGCTCACGTGGTAGCGCGCGGCGATGGAGAAGAAGCTCTCGCCGGGCGCGACGACGTGCCAGGTCGTCGTCGCCTTCGCGGTCCGGCCGGCGAGCGAGCGATACGTCTTCGGGCCTGCGATCCCGTCCGCGGTGAGCCCTCGACGTGACTGGTAACGGCGGAGTGCGCGGCCGGTCTTGCGCGTGAACCGACCGTCCACGGCACGAGCGCCCAGTCCGTAGCGACGGAGCCGGAACTCGAGCACGGCCACGTCCCATCCGACCGCTCCGACGCCGAGCTCGCGCTGCCCGAGCAGCGGGTGCCCGCGCGCGCCGAGTGCGCGCCGCGTTCCGCGTCCGACGAGCCCCGTCGGTCGAATCCCATGCTTGCGCTGGAAGCGGAGCAGCGCATTCGTCGTCAGCCGGCCACGAACGCCGTCGATCGGTCCGGGGTCGAACCCGTGGGCCCGGAGCCCCACCTGGAGAGCGGCGACGCGAGCACTGGCTGCGACCGCGCCCGGAGCGAACGCGAGGACACCAATGGACACCGCGACGCCAACGACGGCGAAGCGACGCATGCGGCGGGATTCGCCGGCGGCGCAGCCCTTCCTCCCGACGAGCGCACGGGAAGGCCGCGGCTACAATCCCGCGGCTGCCTTCCCCGGTAGCTCAATTGGCAGAGCATCCGGCTGTTAACCGGAGGGTTACTGGTTCGAGTCCAGTCCGGGGAGTAGAGAACCCCTGCAAAAAGGGTTGTTTTGGGGGCAGGCCGTACCTGACGGCATCAGAGCGACCTCTGACCATGGATGTCGCGCCGCTGATGATGAGGCGGCGCCCGGCGAGCGGCGTGCGCCAGTGTGCGGCAGTGTCGCTTGGGCGGCGTGCCCGCGTTAGGCCATGTCTTCGATGATTCCGATGAGCTCGTCCACGCGGTAGCCCTGGCTACGGGCGAAGTCGACGAGCTCTCGCGCGCGCTGGACGACAACACCGCGCTCGGGCGTCCCTGCGACCGAGATACCACGCCCGCGTCGGAACTCGAGGAGCCCTTCGTCGCGTAACACTCGCAGCGAGCGCAGAACGGTGTTCGTGTTGACCCCAAGCACGGCAGCAAGATCCTTGGCCGGCGGAAGGCGCTCTCCTGGCTTCGCCTCTCCGTCGGCGATTGCCCGGCGGATCTCCCCCGCGACCTGCTCGTACAGGTCGGTGGGGTCGGCCTTGTCTACCTTGACATTCAGCATAGTGCTAGTGATACTAGCGCAATTGAGCTAGGGAGGTAGCCATGACTGTCACCGCTCCACCTCGCCCACCTCGCCCGAGCGATCCCGTTGATCGCGAGGAAGTCGAGGCGCTCGTCGAGGCGCTTTTCGAGGAGGCGAGGCAGCGCGCACGACGACGACGGCGCGTTCGTCTAGCCGTCGTTGCGTGTGTGGCGCTCGTGGGAGCAACTGTCCTCGCGGTCTTCGAGCGCACAGCCGAGTCGCAGAGCTCTTCGCCAGCGCTTACAGCAGGGTCAATTGTCTCAGGGGGCAAGGTCAAGGTCGTCATCGGTGGCACCAACGACCGCATTCCCCCGCCGACGGATGGAAGCCTCGCGGGCACGGGCACTTTCAGGGCCACCGGCGCTATTGCCGACGCTGGGCCAGTCCTCGGTTACAGGAGTGTGAGTGCGAATGGAACGTTGATCACGCTTCGCTTCGTCGCCAAGGGCAGGAAGGGCGTGATCACATTCCTGGTCAAGATCGACACGAGTGCCGGCACGTCTCGATGGACGATTTCCTCCGGCACGAAGGCGTACAAGGGCCTGCACGGCAAGGGCATCGAGAGGGAGAACGCCAATTACACGATCAGCACCCTGACGGGAACCGTGTCGGGCTAACCCCGCGGCTTCGAGCCAACGACTCGGAGGTCAGCGACTCCAGGGATCGAAAATTCACCGAGCCGGTGGCGCTTTTGTCCACTCAGCCCGCTGACCTTCCGCTTCCGCGTACGACCCTCGGGCGGAGCTTCAACCTACTCGCGCTCCGTGCTCGGTGCGAGCGGGAACCTATGCACGCAGAGCAGGAGAGTCAAGACAGTCGAGCACCGGATTACCGCACTTTGGGACGTTTCTCGACCGGCTGCGAGAACCGCGAGCTTCGGAGAGCGCACTATCGTCCGCGCCGCTTCCTCGTCGCGAGCAACACGACGATGGTTGCGAGCACGATGGTGATCGCCGCCAGAAAGATGGTCATCTCGTCACCTCCTCGACTCGATGATCCTTCGCTCGCTGCGCTCGCACCTCGGGTCTCATGCTGATCGACGTCCGTACATGACCGTTCTCTTCGGACGCCGAGTTTGAGCGAACCCCTTCCGGATCATCGCCGCGCAGTTCGAGTCCAGTCCGGGGAGCTGCGAAGGGACCGAGAGCAGCGGCGAATGACGAGGGCGCCCGAGTAGGCGCCCCCATGTCGACCGAGCGTCGTGCGACGTCAGCGTTTGACGACTTTCTGCACCTCGAAGATCTCCGGCTCGCTGGCCATCTCGATCCCGACCTCGTTCATGATCGGGGAGATCTTCTGGAAGTAGGCCTCGAGACTCTCGCCCGAGTCCCAGATCTCGCTGACACGCAGGCTCCCCTCCGAGCCGTAGAGGACGTGGAACTCGAGGCCCGGCGGGTTGGGCCACTCGCCCGCCTCCTCCAAGCGCCGAACGACCTCGTCGTACTTCGCTCGTGTGACGTCCTTGGGGTTGAACCGGACGACGATGCTCACAGACACCTCCTGGTGGATTGCGGCGATTTCCTCGGCGCGGCGATCATGCCGCACGCCCGACCCCTGATCGAGGCTCCCCCGAACGAGGGTTCTTCGTAAGCAACCCGTAAAAGACTCGGCCGGGAGCGTGCAAGACGGCGCCAGGGTGGGAAGCTCCGACGAGAAGCACGTACGCCAAAGGGGGAATCAGACATGAGGAAGCTCCTCATCGCAGGTGTCGTCGTCAGCGCACTCGCCTTTGCCGTGTCGGCATCGGCCGCGCTCGTGCCGGGCGTTTTCGACCCGGGGAACACGGGCTGTGTGGAGGCGACGTTCATCAAGAAGACGAAGACACTCCACCTCGAGAAGAACTGCCCGACGGCCACCAACGCGGCTGCGGGCGCTGATCTCACCAAGGTCAGTGGACAGACGTTCCAGTCGGCGTCGTTCACGCTGGCGAGCACGGCCCAGTGCCAGGGTGGCTCTCCGCGGTTCAACGTCGGGACGTCGACCGGCTTCTTCTTCCTCGGCTGCAACAACGTCACGCCGACGACGAACGCCAACGGAACGGCGACCTATCTGTTTACGGCCGCGACGCTCGCGGCAGCCGGCCAGCAGGTCCCGACACCGACCGGGACGGTCGAATCGGTCAGCGTGCTGATCGACGTCCAGGGGACTGCCGATCTCACGAACATCACGTTCAACGGCAAGCGGCAGAAGCTCGCCGGCGGCTCGGGCTCGGCCGACTTCGCACGGGCGTGCAAGAAGGGCGGCTGGAAGGACTTCACCAACCCGTCGTTCAAGAACCAGGGGCAGTGCGTGAAGTTCCTCGTTCACGGCAGGAACGACGCGAAGAAGAACGCCTGACGGAGCGCCCCCGGCCCACAGAAGAAGCCCCGCGAAAGCGGGGCTTCTTCGTGCAATAGAGGCCGCGCAGACCGGACGAGTTGGGGGTTCCAGGAAGCGCAGGCTCCCAGGGGAGGGCCTCGCCCGGTCTGCGTCTGCTCACGCCCTACCCGCGTGCCGGACGAGTCAAACACTTGTTTCTCGAGTCCAGACCTCGCCCGAGCCTCAGCCAGCGATGAAGCGCTCGACGCCCATCGTGTCGAGCCGGATGATTCGAGCGTCGGCGTCGAATTCGACCTCGTCGAGCGGAATACGAGCCGTGGGCTGGAGTCGTGGCCGAAGGGCGTCCCACTCGTCCTTCGGCAGCGTCCGGTCGCAGGCGGGGAGCGAGTAGACGGAATAGCCGTCCACACCGCGCTCGAATGCGAGCACTGCTTCCCGCAGGTGCATGAAGAAGGTGGTCGGCTCACCCGCGACGGCTCGATCGTACTCCCGGAACGCTCACCCGGAGTGGGCGACCCGACTCACCCACACGGGGCATGCCGTCGACCCGCTCGCGAATACATTCAGTGTGTCCCGTTGGTTGGGACTGCGGCCAGGACTCACCCACAACGGAGGAAGACAATGGCGTCCGACGGAAGGCTCAGCTACTCCGTCTACTCGGGTAGGCGACCCGTGACGGTTCGAAAGGCCTGGTCCGGTGCGGAAGCGGTCATCGAGTACCTGACGACACTCGGGATCAAGGGCGACGAGGTGTCCATCGTGGGACCCGACGCCGTGACCTGGCGCGGCGCGACGTTCAGGGCGGTGCCGGTACCCGTCGAGCCGATCGCGGCCTAGCGCGTTCGACCCGACGTCGCAATCCGGTGTTGACCGGGTGACGACTCCGGTCGTGTCGTCCCGGTTCGCTTGCCCAGACCTCCCGAGTCGGCGCACAATCGAGCCGAGCGACCAAGGGAGGTCCGGCGATGCCTGTCGCCGATATCCAGGAGTTCGCGATCAAGGATCGCGCGACGACGAACTACGACTTCGTCAAGGAGCGGATCGGCGACGGCCCGTTCGACGGGCTCCTCATCCATTCGGCGGGCTTCGACGAGGAGGACGGGGTGTTCCGCATTCTCGACGTCTGGGAGACGCGCGAGCACACTGAGCGCTTCCTCGCGGAGCACGTCCAGCCGCTGATCGACGAGGGTCCGAGCGCGTTCCCGGATCCCGATGCGTTCGACATGCCGTCGCGTGACGGCTTCTACGAGCTGCACGACGTGGTGCAGCCAGCACTCGCACATCACTGAGCCGCAGTCGGGGGGCGATCCCGTCGAGGGATCGCCCCCCC
>DASTWH010000062.1:0-17087 GCA_035758735.1 Gaiellaceae bacterium | reverse complement strand
ACCGTCGCGTCGGCCGACCTCGACCTCGTGACCTTCGACGGTGCCGCGAACGCCGACTCCCGGCACGTTCCGGAAGCCCGTCACCGGAGGAAGCTCGCCGACCTCGCGGCGGGCCGCAGAGGCGACAGCCTGCGCGATCGGGTGCTCGGACGCGGCTTCGGCCGCGCCGGCGAGTCGCAGGACCTCGGCGCGTCGCGCACCGTCGAGGAGGGTCACGTCGTCGAGTTCCATGCGGCCCTCGGTCACCGTGCCCGTCTTGTCGAGCACGATCGTCCCTATCGTGCGAGTCCGTTCGAGGACCTCCGGCCCCTTGATGACGATGCCGAGCTGCGCTCCACGGCCTGTCCCGACCATGAGGGCCGTCGGCGTCGCGAGACCCAGCGCGCAGGGGCACGCGATGATGAGCACCGCGACCGCGGCCGTGAAAGCCGCGCTCAACGAGGCACCAGCGGCGAGCCAGCCGGCCAGGGTGACGACCGCGATCACGATGACGACCGGAACGAACACGGCCGAGACGCGATCCGCGAGTCGCTGGACCGGCGCCTTCCCGGACTGAGCGGCCTCGACGAGCCTCGCGATCTGCGAAAGCGCCGTGTCCGCCCCGACCTTCGTCGCCCGGACGACGAGCCGCCCGTACGTGTTGATCGTCGCACCGGCGACGTCGGCTCCCGCAGCGACCTCGACAGGCAGCGACTCGCCCGTCAGCAACGACTGGTCGATCGCGGACTCCCCCTCGACGACGAGGCCGTCCGTGGGAATCTTCTCGCCGGGTCGCACGACCAGCAGGTCACCGGGAACGACCTCGTCGATCGGCAGCGACACCTCGTCTCCGTTCCGAAGGACTCGCGCCTCCTTCACCCCGAGTTCCAACAGCCTGCGGATCGCTTCGCTCGAGCGGCTCTTCGCGCGTGCCTCGAGGTAGCGACCCAAGAGGATCAGCGTGGTGATGACGGCCGCGACCTCGAAGTACGTGTCCGCATCGAGGCCGCCCACGAGCACCACCGTCGACCAAAGGTAGGCCGCAAGCGTTCCGAGGGAGATGAGCGTGTCCATCGTCGCGGCAAGATGGCGGGCGCTCTGCAGCGCCACGCGATGGAAGCCGATCCCGCACCAGAGCACGACCGGCGTGGCGAGAACGAGCGCTACCCACTCCCAGCCGGAGAACTGCAGCGCCGGGATCATCGCGAGTGCCGCGAGAGGCGCCGTCAGCGCGATCGCTACGGCCAGACGGCGGCGAAGAACGCCGATCGGCTCGTCGTGGTGGTGATGCACCCCCGCGTCCTCGACCGGGTGCGCGCGATAGCCGGCGGCCTCGACGGCGGAGACGAGGTCGTCGACCGTCACCGACGGCCCGTGGTGAACGGTCGCCCGCTCGGTCGCGAAGTTCACCGACGCCTCGACGCCGTCGAGCTTGTTGAGCTTCCGCTCGATGCGCGCGACGCACGAGGCGCACGTCATGCCTTCGAGGTCGAGGCGTACCTCCTGCACCGGGGTCTCCGTCGCGCTCACGCCGCCTCGTACCCCGCTTCCTCGATCGCGGCTCGAAGCGCCGTGTCGTCGAGCTCGTGCCCGCTGACCGTGACGAGCTTCGTGTCGAGATCGACGGCGACGCCCTCGACGCCCTCGACCTCCGAGACCTCCTCACGGATGGACATCGCGCAATGCGCGCAGTGAATCGCGGGGACGCTGTAGGTGACGGTCTCGCTCAACGCACTCCTCCTCGATCGTGTCCTGGAAGGAGTATACCCCCTGCGGGTATCTAGCCCTGTTCGATGCGAGACGCCCCGACGATCGCCTCGGAGCCGTCGGCGAGCCGAACGAGCGCCTTGCCCTTGCCGTCGTAGTCCGGTGACCAGACGACGATGGTCGCGACGTCACCTTGCACGGTGCACGCGCGGCCGTCCTCCCCGTCGAGGCCACGCCAGAAGCGGACGAACGGGTTCTGCTCCCACTCGCGGCCGATCGTCGTCTCGTCCGTGTGCCCCGGAAGGACGCGCGTGTCCGGCGGCAGAGTCATGAGAACGTCCATCACAGAACGCCGCATCTCGTCGGCCGGCCCACCCCCGACCGCGTCGCGGAACAGCGTATCCCCCGAGAAGCACAGGTCGCCCACGACGAACGAGACCCCGTCGTCGGAGTGGCCGGGCGTCGCGAGCGCGTCGATCCGCAGACCCCCGGTCTCGACCGGGCCCGTCACGACCTCGAGCCCGAAGCGCTCGACGAGCTCGTCGTTGCCGGCGACGTGATCCGCATGCCCGTGAGTGACGAGGAGGTGGGTCGGTGTCACCCGCTCGCGCTCGACCGCCTCGAGGAGCGGCTCGAGCGGCGCGCCGCTGTCGACGAAGACCGCGGTGCCGCCCGGTTCGTCCGCGAGGAGGAACGCATTCGAGAGCCAGCCCGGATGCATGCTTCGCTCGACGAGCATCGCCCAGATCCTACGGGAGCCGACTCACGTGGAAGAATCGTCCGCAGAACGGACAACCATCAGGGAGGAGCGATGAACCAGATGTTCGGGGAGCGCGAGATCCTCGAGGAGGCCGCCGACCGCTGGTGGATCTTCCTCGTCACCGGGATCGGCTGGCTCGTCTTCGCGCTACTCGTGTTCCAGTGGGACTACACGACGGTCTACGCGATCTCGATCCTCTTCGGGGTCGTCGCGATCGTCGCGGCCATGAACGAGTTCATGGCGATCACGTACTCGACGACCGGCTGGAAGTGGGTGCACGGGCTGCTCGGCGTGCTCTTCGTGCTCGTCGGCATCTGGGCCCTGTGGAACCCCTACGACACGTTCGCGACCCTGGCAGCTCTCGTGGGCGTGTTCCTGCTGATCAAGGGCATCTTCGACGTCAGCGTCGCCTTCATGACGAAGGACGAGTTCGAGCTCTGGTGGCTGCAGCTCGTGGTCGGTTTGATCGAGCTCCTGCTCGCGTTCTGGGTCGCCGGCAACTTCCGCGAGAAGGCGATCCTCCTCGTGATCTACGTCGGGATCATCGCCCTCTCCCGCGGGATCACGGAGCTCTTCGTGGCGTTCAAGTTGAAGGGGCTCCGGCGCCGCCTCGCGGCTACCTGACGCTCCCCGTACTTCGGGCCGTGCGGCGTGTATAGGATCGCTTCGATGCGCCGCACGGCCCTTGTGCTTTGCCTCCTCGTCGCTGCATTGGGAGTCGTCGCGGCCGGCTGCGGCCAGGAGCAGGAGCAGACCGCGACGCCCGAGACCGTGCAGGGCGAGTTCACGACGACCGAGACGGAGACGACCGAGTCCGAGTCGACGGAGACCGAGACGACGGAGTCCGAGTCGACGGAGACCGAGACCACCGAGACGACGGAGACCACCGAGACCGAGACGACGGAGACCGGTGGCGGAACGCCGCAGGGCGACCCGGTCGCCGGCAAGGCCGTCTTCCTCGGAGCCTCGGGATGCACCGGCTGTCACACGCTCGCGGACGCGGGCTCGACGGGCACGGTCGGCCCGAACCTCGACGACGCGATGCCGAGCTTCGACCTCGCGTACGACCGCGTGACGAACGGACAGGGCGGGATGCCGTCCTTCGCGACGAGCCTCACGGACCAGCAGCGGGCGGACGTCGCCGCGTACGTCTCCTCGGTCGCCGGCAAGTAGCCCCCGCGCCTTCCTAGACTCCCAGGCGTGATCGACCTCAAGGCTGCCCGCAGCGATCCCGACACGTGGCGACAGGCGCTCGCGCGCAAGGGCGCGGCCGAGGAGTTCGACGCGCTGCTCGCGGCCGACGAACGGTGGCGCGCGCTCGTCCCACGCGTCGACGAGCTCCGCAGCCGGACGAAGCTCGCCGGCAAGCCGACGCCCGAGCAGCTCGAAGAACTCCGCTCGGTCAAGGCGGAGCTCAAGGACGCGGAGGAGGAACTCGCGTCGGCCGAGGAGACGCGCGACGCCGCACTCGCACTCGTCCCGAATCCGCCGCACCCATCCGTACCGGACGGTGACACGGAGGACGACGCCGAGGAGCTCCGACGCGTCGGCGAGCCGCCTGCCCTCGCCGAGGCGCGTGAGCACACGGAGATCGGCCGCTTCGACATGGAGCGGGCTGCTCGCGTCTCGGGAGCGCGGTTCGGATACGTCATCGGCGACTCGGCCCGGGTCGCGGTGGCGCTCTACCAGTTCGCGCTCGACCACCTCGTCGAGGCGGGCTTCACACCCGTGCTCCCGCCCGTGCTCGTGCGCGAGGAGGCGATGTACGGGACGGGCTTCTTCCCCACGGAGCGCTCGAACATCTACGCGCTCGAGGAAGACGGGCTCTACCTCACGGGAACGTCCGAGGTCGCGCTCGCCGCGCTCCACACCGGCGAGAAGCTGGACGAGCTGCCCGTGCGCTACACCGGACTCTCGACCTGCTTCCGCCGCGAGGCAGGGGCCGCGGGCAAGGACACGCGCGGCATGTTCCGTGTCCACCAGTTCAACAAGGTGGAGATGTTCGTGTTCGTCGAGCCCGAGACGTCCTGGGACGAGCACGAGCGAATGCTCGACCTCGAGGAGCGGTTCCTACAGGCACTCGAGCTCCCGTACCGCGTCATGAACGTCGCCGCCGGCGACCTCGGTGCCCCGGCCGCCAAGAAGTACGACATCGAGGCGTGGTTCCCGTTCCAGGAGCGCTACCGGGAGGTCACGTCGTGCTCGAACACGACCGACTACCAGGCCCGAAGGCTCGGCATCCGCTACCGGGCGGAGGGCGGCCTCGACGCTCCGCACACGCTGAACGGCACGATGGTCACGGACCGGGCGCTCCTCTCGATCCTCGAGAACTTCCAGGGTGCGGTCCCCGAGGTGCTGCACCGGTACGGCGCGCCGGCCGAAGTCCGCTCCGAGTAGCCGTCACAATGCGGCTTCGGCGGGGTGCCGGAGCGGTCGAACGGGGCGGTCTTGAAAACCGTTAGGCGTGCAAGCGCCTCGTGGGTTCGAATCCCACCCCCGCCGCTTAGGCGCGACCGCGTCTGCTCTACCTAGGCGGCCTCGCTGCTCGGCTCGGCGATCGGAGCCGGCACGGGCGCATGCGTGCGAATGAGAGTCGCGGCGGCGAGGGCGCCCAGAGCGAGGACGACGCAGCCGGTGATCAGCACGTCGTCGAGTGCGTTCACGAACACCGACTTCGCGGTGTCGACGAGGTCGGGGTGATCGGCGACAGCACGGACGCCGGACGAGCTGATGGCGCTGGCGAGCTCGTGCGAGTTCTCGACCGCCGAAGCGTGCAGGCCGCTCTCGACCCGGCCCTCGAGGAGCGCGCCCAGCGCCGCGACCCCGATCGCGACACCCGCCAGACGGAACGTGTTGTTGATGCCCGAGGCCATCCCCGTCCGGGCGGGATCGACGACTCGCAGAGCACCCGCGGCGAGCGCGGGGTTCGCCATCCCGATGCCGATGCCTGCAACCACGAAGCCCGGGAGCAGCGCTTTCCACCCGGAGTCGGGGTCGAGCAGGCTCATCAGGGCGAGGCCGACCGCAACGAGGAGGAGCCCCGTGCCGATCATGACGCGCAGCGGTATGCGCGCGGCGATGCGACGGGTCGCGAGCGGGACCAAGAAGACGAACACCGTGAGCGGGAGAAAGCGCAGCCCGGCGCCGAGCGGCGTATAGCCGAGGATGTCCTGGAGATAGATCGACAGATACGGGAACATGGCGAACATCCCGGCCGCGATGCAGAAGGTCGCGACGGAGACGCCGACGAACGCACGCTGTCGAAAGAGCGTCACGTCGAGCATCGGCCGCTCTTGGCGGACCTCCAGGAGGACGAAGAGCACCAGCAGGAGCACTCCTCCCACGAGTGACACGACGATCACGCCGCTCGTCCAGCCAAGGGCGTTCCCCCGGAGGATCCCGAAGACGACGAGGAAGAGCGCCAAGGAGAACGTGACGAGCCCCTGGACGTCGGTCCGGACGGCGCGCTCGTCCTTCGACTCGCTGATCCGGGTCAGCGCGACGACGAGTGCGAACACGCCTACGGGGATGTTCACGAAGAAGATCCAGCGCCACCCGAAGCCGTCCGTGAGAAGACCACCGACGAGGGGTCCTGACGCAACGGCCGCCCCGATCGTCGCCCCCCACACCGCGAGAGCGCCGAACCGGTCCTGTCCCCGGTACTCGTGGCCGATGAGCGCCAGCGCGGTGGCGAACAGCGCTGCGCCGCCGATCCCCTGAAGCGCCCGGGCGACATCGAGCGCAGCTGTGCTCCACGCGAGCCCGCACAGAAGCGAGGCAGTGGTGAAGAGCACGACGCCGGTGACGAAGATCAGACGGCGCCCGTACCTGTCGGCGAGGGCGCCGGCCGTGAGGATCAATCCCGCGAGTGTCAACGCGTAGGCGTCCACGACCCATTGCAGGCCGGTGAGGCTCGCGTCGAAGCGCTGCTGGATGTTCGGCAGCGCGACGACCACGACGGTGATGTCGAGGAGGAGCATGAACGTCGTCAGGCAAACGGCGACGAGCGTCCACGTGCGTGTCGGGCTAGCTCTCTCCACCACGGTCGACGACAGCATGCCCCAGGGGCTACGGGCCAGGACCTACGACCCGCAGCAGTCCGTCGCCTCGTGCTCGTGGCTCAGGGTGCCGTCGGTGCGCGCCGCAGCCACGCGACGAAGACGTCACGACGGCCGTTCGTGTCGCCGGGCACGAGGTTGTCGGCCAGCGACGTGAACGCGACGACGCGGCCGTCGGCGCTGATCCCGGAGACGAAGCTGTCGCCGTTCGCCTCGGTCCCCTGCACGGTGAGGCTCACGCGGATCGTGCGGCCCGTCCACAGGTCGTGGACGAACACATCGGATGCGCCGTTCGTGTCGCCCTCGACGAGGTTCGCCGCGCGCGACGTGAATGCTGCGTAGCGGCCGTTCGCGGACAGGAACGGCCGGGACATGAACATGCTGCCGCGGGTCGACCTGCGGAGCCCTGCAGCGTTCGCCTCCACGCCCGCCGACGAGACGCTGACTCGCGTCGTGAGGCCGAGGAGCCGGTCGTGCACGAAGACGTCGAGGGCGTCGTTCGTGTCGCCCGCGACGAGGTTGTTCGCACGCGAGCGGAACCCGACGAAGCGGCCGTTCCCGCTCACCATCCCGCGGAACGTCGCCCCATCGGCCTCGTCGCCGACCGTAGACACGTTGACGCGTTGCATGATCCCCGCCCGCCGGTCGTACGCGAACACGTCCGCGAGCCCGTTCGAGTCGTGCGGGACGAGGCTCGGCGCATACGAGCGAAAGCCGACGACGCGACCGCGCGCGTCGACGGACGACGCCTCGCTCCGATCGGCCGAGAGGTCGTCGGCGCTCACTCCGATACGGGTCGTCGTGCGGTTCGTGCGGTCGACGACGAACACGTCGAGCGCGCCGTTGCGATCGTCGCGTTCGAGATTCGAGGCGTCGGACGAGAAGACGACGACGCGGCCATCGGCGCTCACGAGGGCCGCGAGGCTCGCCCCGTTGGCCTCGCCCGTCGGGCCGACGCTGACGCGCTCGGTCGTGCCACGCGCGCGGTCCCGGACGAACACGTCTTGGAGGTCGTTGTCGTCGTCCGCCACCAGGTTCGTCGCAGAGGACGGAAAGGCGACGACGCTGCCGTTCGCGCTGATCGACGGCTTGGCACTCGGGCCGTTGCTCTCGGACTCGGTCGACGAGAGGCTGACCCGCGACGTCCACGACGTGCGGAGGTTTCGCACGAAGACGTCGCGCATGCCGTTCGAGTCGTCGCGAACCAGGTGAGTGGCGCCGGACACGAACGCGACGTAGCGGCCGCTCGCGCTGAGCACCGCGCCCGTCGTCGACCTGTTGGTCTGCGCGCCTGCGGGGCCGACGTTCACACGCGCGATGCGAGCGATCGCGTCGGCGTCGACGGCTCGCGGCCGCAGGTTCCCGCGGCTCGCCTGCGCGCCGACGAACGCGACGACCAGGGCCACCGCAGCCACCGCCACCATGGACGCGCGGACACTCCGTTCGATCACGGCGGGGATCCTGCCATCATCGGCGGCCACGCACGGCGGTCAGAACTGCAGGCCCTCGCCGCGAGCGAGTGTGCGAACGCTCGCCCACAGGAGGCCGAGGTCGGTGCGGACGATGTGGGCCGCACGGGATGCACGACACGTCTCGATGTACTCGAGGTCGAGGGCGACGTAGTGGGCCGACGTGACGACGCCCTTCTGCACCTGCGCCGGGCCGGTCCACCCCGCGACGAACTCGTTGCGATACGTCAGGCCCTGCGCGACCTGGTTCGCGACCATCGGCAGAGGCCAGGGCCGCGGCCCGACCAGGCTCATGTCGCCCCGCACGACGTTCCAGAGCTGCGGAAGCTCGTCGAGGTACCACGGCTTGAGCAGGCGCCGCCCCGCCCAGGTCAGGTTCCGCTCGTCCGCCTCGAGCATCCGGGCATGCGAGTCGGCTGCCATCCCCGACAGGACGTCGCTCCGCACCGTGCGGAACTTCAGCAGCTCGAAGGCGCGACCTCGGGAGATGCGTTCCTCGCGATAGAGCCACGGGCCGCGATCGCGCGCGCAGCGGACCATTTCGATCCCCATCGCGACGAAGAGGAACGCGAACACGGGCGAGAGAACCACGAGCAGCGGGAGCGCGATCGTGATGTCGAGCGCGCGCTTCGCAGGCGGATAGCTGGTCACGACGCGATTCTCACGTCGGGGCCGGTTAGGGTGCCCCGCATGTCCGTCGGGATCGGGCGCGAGCGACAGTTCGAGATCTACGTCGCCGGCGCGCGCGGTGTCTATCCGACGGTGCCGGTCTCGGTCGAGCGTTTGCAGGCGACCGCACGGAAGCGCATGTCTGCGGAGGGCTACGCGTACATCGCAGGCGGCGCGGGCACCGAGGAGACGATGCGCGAGAACCGCATGGCGTTCGAGCGCTGGCGCATCGTCCCCCGGATGCTGCGGGACGTCTCGACGCGCGACTCCTCGGTCGAGGTTCTCGGGACGCCGCTGGCGAGCCCGTTCGTCCTGTGCCCGATCGGCGTCCTCGAGATGGCCCACCGCGACGCGGACGTCGCCGTCGCGCGAGCAGCCGCGGCCGAGGGGATCCCCTTTGTCTTCTCCAACCAGGCATCGCGGCCGATGGAGGAGACGGCGAGCGCGATGGGCGACGCGCCGCGGTGGTTCCAGCTCTACTGGAGCACGTCGAACGAGCTCGTCGCGAGCCTCGTCTCCCGTGCCGAGCGGTGCGGCTGCTCTGCGATCGTGCTCACGCTCGACACGACGATGCTCGGCTGGCGCGTACGCGACCTCGACCTCGCGTCGCTTCCGTTTCTCCAGGGGAAGGGCATCGCGCAGTACACGAGCGACCCGGTGTTCGTCGAGGCGCTGCAGGAGACGCTGCGTCAGGATCCACCGCCGAGCGGTCGCGTCACCATGGCCGCGATCGCGACGCTCTTCCGACAGGCGGGCGCCTACCCCGGCGCACGGCTTGCGAACCTGCGCTCCGGCCTCCCGCGCGCCGCGGTGCGCCGCTTCGTCGAGACCTACTCGCGGCCGTCGCTCTCGTGGGACGACCTCGCGTTCCTGCGGGACCGAACGCAGCTGCCGATCCTGCTCAAGGGTGTCCTGCACGAGGCGGATGCACGCGCCGCCATCGAGCACGGGATGAACGGCCTCGTGGTCTCGAACCACGGCGGTCGCCAGGTCGACGGTGCGATCGCGACGATGGACGCGCTGCCCGGCATCGTCGAAGTCGTCGCGGGCCGCGTTCCGATCGTGCTCGACAGCGGCGTCCGCTCCGGGGCCGACGTGTTTCGCGCCCTGGCACTCGGCGCATCCGCGGTCGGGCTCGGGCGCCCGTACGTGTGGGGCCTCGCCGCCGGCGGCGCGAACGGCGTGAGCGAGGTCATCCGCAACTTCCGCGCCGACTTCGACCTCACGATGGGGCTTGCCGGCGTCGCGGCGGCCCGGGACATCGCACGCGACAACGTGACGCGCGTGTGAGTCGGGTCGACGCCGTCGTCTTCGACCTCGACGGCGTCATCGTCGACTCGGAGCACGTGTGGGACGAGGTACGGGAGGAGCTGGCGCGCGAGCGCGGCGGGCGCTGGCACGACCGTGCCCAGACCGACATGATGGGAATGAGCTCGCCGGAGTGGTCGCGCTACATGCACGACGTCATCGGACTCGCCGAGTCGCCGGCCGAGATCGACGCCGAGGTCGTCCGGCGGATGCTCGACCGCTACACGGAGCAGCTGCCGCTCGTCGACGGAGCCGTCGAGGCCGTGTCGAGGCTCGCCGGCTCGTTCCGGCTCGCGCTCGCCTCATCGTCGAACCGACCGGTCATCGACGCCGTCCTCGAGGTTTCGGGCCTGGCCCCGCTCTTCGAGGCGACCGTCTCCTCGGAGGAGGTGGCGCGAGGTAAGCCCGCTCCGGACGTCTTCCTCGAGGCTGCCGCTCGCCTCGCCGTCGACCCCGACGGCTGCGCCGCCGTCGAGGACTCCGGGAACGGGATTCGCGCGGCGCACGCCGCAGGCATGCGCGTGCTCGCGATCCCGAACCGCCGCTACCCGCCACCGGACGACGCTCTCGCCCTCGCGGACGTCGTGCTCGACTCGATCGCGGAGCTCGTTCCGGAGGTCGTCTGACCTACGGGGCGCGGCCGAGGAGCACGCAGGCGTTGTGCCCGCCGAGGCCCATCGCGTTCGAGAGCGCCACGTCGACCTGGACCCGCCGCGCCTCGTTCGGGACGTAGTCGAGGTCGCAGTCCGGGTCGGGGTTGCGGTAGTTGATCGTCGGCGGGAGGACGCCCTCGTGGAGCGCGCGGACGCACATCATCGCCTCGACAGCGCCGGCCGCACCGAACAGATGCCCGAGCACGGACTTCGTCGAGGAGACGGCGAGGTCGTACGCGTGCGAGCCGAAGACCGCCTTGATCGCCTTCGTCTCGGCGAGGTCACCTTGCGGCGTCGAGGTGCCGTGCGCGTTGATGTAACCGACCCGTCCCGGCTCGACGCCCGACCGTGCCAGTGCCGAGCGCATCATCTCCCCGACTCCGACCGACTCGGGATCGGGCTGGGCCATGTGGTGCGCGTCGTTCGAGGTCCCGTAGCCGAGCACCTCGGCGTAGATCCGTGCACCGCGCGCGACAGCCCGCTCGAGCTCCTCGAGAAGCATCACGCAGGCGCCCTCCCCCATGACGAAGCCGGCTCTCGTCGCATCGAAGGGACGCGATGCAAGCGCGGGGTCCTCCTCTTCGGCCACGAGACCCCGCATTGCACAGAAGCCGGCGAGGATCACGGGGTGCATGCACGCCTCGGTCCCTCCCGCGAGCACGACGTCGGCGTCGCCGCGCCGAATCGTCTCCGCGCCCTCTCCCACCGCGTGCGAGCCCGTCGCACAGGCTGAGACAGGAGCGTAGTTGGGGCCGCGCAGGTCGAGGTCGATCGCGATCTGACCGCTGGCCGAGTCGACGAGGACGTTCGGAAGGAACCAGGGCGAGACGCGGCTGTGGCCCCGCTCGCGGCGCACCTCGTCCTGCTCGAGCACGCCCATGACACCGCCGATCGCGGAACCGACGAGGATGCCTGCTCGAGCCGGGTCGATCCCCTCGACCCCGGCGTCCGCCCAGGCCTCGCGCGCGGCCGCCACCGCGAGCACGACGTTGCGCTCGAGGCGACGTGCGTCCTTCGGCCCGACGACGGTCTCCGGCTCGAACCCCTTCACCTCCGAGGCGATCCGGACCGGGAAGTCGCTCGCGTCGAAGGAGCGGATCCAGTCGACGCCGCTTCGCCCGGCGACGGCCGCGTCCCACGTCGTCTGCGCGTCGAGCCCGAGGGGCGTGACGGCTCCGAGACCGGTGACGACGACGCGGCGCATGAGCAGGAGAGCGTAGTAGCTTGGAGGCATGGCTCGATCGCGCATGGGCCCTCGCGAGCCCGTCGAGCGGCCGTCCGACCTTCACCCATCAATCCCGTTCCCGCCGATGGAGGCGGAGCTCGTGCGCGAGCTGCCCGAAGGCGACGAGTGGCAGTACGAGCCGAAGTGGGACGGATTCCGAGGCCTCCTCGAGAACGGCACCGGTGAAATGCGGCTGTGGTCGCGGAACGCGCGGCCGCTGCTCCGCTACTTCCCCGAGTTGCGGCCGCTCGAGAAGCTGCTGCCGCCCCTCTCCGCGCTCGACGGCGAGATCGTCATCGAGCGCGACGGCGTCCTCGACTTCGACGCGATGCAGATGCGCCTCCATCCCGCCGAGAGCCGCGTGAACAGGCTGTCGGCCGAGATTCCCGCCCGCTTCATCGCCTTCGACGTGCTCGTCTGGAAGGGCGTCGAGGCATGGCACGAGCCGCTGTCCAAGCGACGAGCGCGGCTGGAGAGGAGCGCCAAGCGGTTCGAGCTCTCGCCCGCGAGCCGCGAGCGCAAGGAGGCGCTCGGCTGGCTCGACCGCTTCGAGGCGATCGGCCTGGACGGCGTCATCGCGAAACGTCGCGACGCTCCGTACCTGCCCGGCTCGCGCGACGGCGTCGTCAAGGTCAAGCCGGAGCGCACGGCGGACTGCGTCGTGATCGGAGTGCGCTGGAAGTCGAAGCCCGACCGTCTCGCGACCCTGCTCCTCGGACTGTACGGCGACGACGGCGAGATCGACTACGTCGGCACGGCAGCGGTCGCGCCCGCCCGTCACGACGAGGTCGCGAAGCGGGTCGTTCCGCTGCTCGAGAACGCGCCCGAGCGTCGGTTCTCCGAGCCGAACAGGTGGGGCAGCGGTGAGCTCGAGGAGTCACCCGTCCGCCCGGAGCTCGTCGTCGAGGCGCGCTACGACAAGGTGCAGTCGCACCGCTTCCGGCACGGGACGAAGCTCATCCGCTTCCGCGACGACAAGGACCCGAAGCAGTGCACGTGGCGCGAGGTGAAGCCGCCGGTGCGGGCGAAGGACTCGGTCGCCGCCTTGCTCGGCTAGAACTGGGCTGCGCGAGGAAGTAAGCTCGCGCGGCCGATGCGCATCGCCCGCGTCCTCGCCGTCGCCGCCTTCGTCGTCTTCGCGATCGCCGGCAGCGCCTCGGCGGGGCCGCCCGGGCAGTGGACGCGTCTCCCCGGAACGGTCATCAACTTCGCCGAGCCCGGCCTCGCGCGCACGTCCGACGGCGTCCTCCACGTGGTCTTCACGCGGCGCAACGGCAACAAGGAGGATCTGATCCACCTCGAGATCAGCGCGACCGGCAAGGTCGGCGGCGACTCGGTGGCGATCGGCGGCTGGTCGGCGATGTCGCACCCCGACCTGCTGCGCATGCCGGACGGGACTCTGCGCGCGTTCTTCGGCGGGATCCGCTCGACGAGCCCCGGTGAGACGAACAAGCGGCTGAGCACGGCGACCGCTCCCGCGTCGGGCGCACCGTGGACGCTGAAGTCGGGAGACGTCGTGCAGGCGCCCTCCGCCTACGCGACTGGCGTCGCCGGCGCAGGCCTCGCGAAAGACGGCACGCCGATCTCGACGTGGTCGGTGTCGCCCGGGCTCGGGTACCACTACGGCATCAGCGCCGGCGACCCGGATCGCGCGATCCCGCAGAGCGGCTGCTGCCTGTACACGCCGGACGTCGCCGTCGACTCCGCAAGCGGTCAGGCGTGGGTCGGCTTCCACTCGAACGAGAGCGCGTCCCCGGGCCTGTACGTCAACGCGATCGGGCCGAGCGGTCCCCAGGGCGGCAGGAAGCTCGCACCGGCCTCGGTCGTCGGCAAGAGCTCGGTCTACCCCGGCAATCGCACCTCGCTGACCGGCAGGATCGGCGCCGGCGGCGTGTACCTCCTGTTCGGGCAGGGGTATCCCACGTTCAAGACCCTCGCGCTCTGGAAGGTCGACACGGCGAAGCCGCATCTCGTCGTCAAGGCCGACCGCAACGAGCACGCGAACGTCGCCGCTGGGCCGGACGGGCGGCTCTGGCTCATGTGGGAGCAGAACGGGACGATCTTCGCCGCGCGGACGAACACGTCGGCTACCAAATTGGGTGCGCCGAACACGCTCAGGCCGCCTTCCGGCGCGACCATCTATCGCTTGAACGGCGAGGCCTCGGCGGGCCCGCTCGACCTCATCGCGAACCTGCAGGCAAGCGGCGGCCAGTCCTTCTGGCACCAGCAGGTCCTGCCGAGGCTGTCTCTGTCGGGGAAGCGGGCCGGGAAGACGATCGTGTTCACGGTCACCGACGCGGGCGACCCGGTGGCAGGCGCGAAGGTGAAGGCCGGCGGGAAGACGCTGACGTCCGCGGCGAACGGCCGAGCCGTTCTGGCCAAGGCACCTGCGGGCCGCATCAAGGCGTCTGCGGCGAAAGCCGGCTACGCCGCCTCGGCGCCCGCGACCGTCCGCTAGCTCAGTCCTCGCCCTTCTTCGCGCGCGACGGCTGCACGCGCCGCGGCTCGCCCGGCATCTTCGGGAAGTTCGGCGGATACGGCGCCTCGCCGACCCCCTCCGACTCCTCGCGCTCGACCCACTCGAGGAGAACCCGGAGGTCGTTCACTGCGTCGTCGATGCCGGCGTGCACGTCTCCTCTGATCGCGAAGCGGGCCGGCATCGTCGCCATCGAGAAGTCCTCGGTCTCGACGTCCGGCAGCTCCTCCCAGGTCACGGGAGCCGAGACCGTCGCGTCGGGTCGACCGCGCACCGAGTATGCGGACGCGACCGTCCGATCGCGCGCGTTCTGGTTGTAGTCGATGAAGACCCGCTTCCCGCGCTCCTCCTTCCACCACGCTGTGGTCACCTTCTTCGGCAGCCGCCGCTCGACCTCGCGCGCGAATGCGAGCGCCGCGCGGCGCACGACCGGGAACTCCCAGTTCGGCTCGATCCGGCAGAACACATGGATCCCGCGGTTCCCCGAGGTCTTCGGCCAGCCCGTGTAGCCGATCTCCGCCAGCACCTCGCGGACGAGCGCGGCGACCTTCTTCCCATCGCGGAACGTCGTCCCGGGCTGCGGGTCGATGTCGATGCGCAGCTCGTCGGGGCGCTCGGTGTCCCGTCTCCGGGACGGCCACGGGTGGAAGTCGACGACCGCGAGGTTCGCAGCCCAGATGACCTGCGCGAGCTCGGTCACGCAGAGCTCGTCCGCATGACGTCCCGAGGGAAAGGTGACCCGCGCGGCCTCGACCCACTCGGGCCGTTTCTCGGGGACCCGCTTCTGGTAGATCGCCTCGCCCGTCACCCCGTCGGGGAAGCGACGCAGCTGGGTCGGCCGCTCGTAGAGGGCGCGCACGATGCCCTCGCCGACCGCGATGTAGTACTCGGCGAGGTCGCGCTTCGTCTTGCGCGCCTTCGGGAAGAGCACCTTGTCGGGATTCGTCAGCTTGACGACCCGCTCCCCCACCTCGAGCTCGATGAACGGGCTCGCCATCTGAAAGACGCTAGCCGCACGCTGATACATTCGCGCGGTTGGGGGGCAACTCTCGGGAGGAGTCGATCTGATGCGCGTCGGTGCTCTGGTAGTCGGTCTCACAGTTCTCGCCCTCGGTCTCGCGGCGACCGCGACGGGTGATCCTTCGTCGCCGGCCGCGATCCCCGGCTGCTCGAAGAGCAACCTCACGCTCCTCAAGTCGGGAACGCTCACCATCGGCACGGACAACCCCGCGTTCCCGCCTTTCTTCGGCGGCGCCGAGAAGAAGCCGTGGAAGATCTCGAACCCGTACAGCGGCCAGGGCTACGAGTCCGCCGTGGCGTACGCGGTGGCGAGTCAGCTCGGCTTCACGAAGAAGCAGGTGGCCTGGACGCCGCTCGTCTGGACGGCTTCGTTCAAGCCCGGGAAGAAGCCGTTCGACATCTACCTCGCCCAGATCTCGTACCTGCCCGAGCGCGCGAAGAACGCCGCTTTCTCGAACTCGTACTACTTCGTGAACCAGGCCGTCGTCGCGAATGCCGGCACACCGATCGCGCGGGTGAGGACCATGGCGGGGCTCCGGCCGTACAAGCTCGGCGTCACGATCGGAACGACCGCATACGACTACGTGAACTCGTTCGTCAAGCCCTCGCAGAAGCCGAACGTGTACGACAGCCAGACGGACGCGGTGTCGGCACTGAACGCGAAGCAGATCGACGGCATCGTCGTCGACTTCCCGTCGACGGGCTACATCGTGAACGTCCAGCTCAAGGACGGCGTGATCGTCGGACGACTCCCGACGCGCGGAACGCGCGAGCACTTCGGGCTCGTGCTTCCGAAGGACAGCCCGAACGTGCGGTGCGTCAACCGCGCGCTGAACCGGCTCTGGGCGAACGGCACGATCAAGGCGCTCCAGAACAGATGGATCGCGAAGGGCGCCCCAGAGCTGCGGTAGTGCGCTGAGCGAGACACGCGGCTCCCGGATACTCGGCTCGGCATCGCCCGGCGGCAGTGGCCGCCGGGCGGTCCTCGTGTCCGTGCTCAGCACGATCGTCTTCTTCGGGGCGATCGTGCTCGTCGTCGTCAACGCCGCCGGCTGGCCCGACGTCAAGCAGGCGTTCTTCGACCGCGACCTGTTCCAGGAGTCGTTCCCGGACATCGCCCGGGCGTTCCTGCTCAACGTCAAGATCTTCCTGATCGCCGAAGCGGTGATCCTCGTCTTCGCGTTGTTCATCGCAGTGCTCCGCGGACTGCCCGGGCCGGTGTTCTTCCCGGTTCGCGCGCTCGCGACGATCTATGCGGATCTCTTCCGAGGGATCCCGACGATCCTCGTCATCTACATCCTCGGCTTCGGCGTCACTGCGCTGCAGCTGCCCGGAGTCCCGATCTCGGAGCTCTTCTGGGGAACGATCGCTCTGATCCTCGTCTACTCCGCGTACGTCTCCGAGGTCTACCGAGCGGGGATCGAGTCGGTGCACCCGAGCCAGGAAGCAGCCGCGCGCTCGCTCGGCCTCAACCGCTTCCAGGCACTGCGCCACGTGATCATCCCCCAGGCCGTGCGCCGGATCGTCCCTCCGCTCCTGAACGACTTCATCGGGCTGCAGAAGGACACGGCGCTCGTCGCCCTGCTCGGTGTGGTGGAAGCGTTCCGACAGTCCCAGATCGACGTGTCCGCGACGTTCAACTACACGCCCTACATCTGCACGGCGATCCTCTTCATCGCAATCACGGTTCCACTCGCCCGTTTTACGGACTGGCTCGTTGCACGCGATCGACGGCGGCAACTCGCGGGCGGAATGCGTTGAGC
>DASTWH010000163.1:0-2791 GCA_035758735.1 Gaiellaceae bacterium | reverse complement strand
AGCGCCATGCCGCATTTCGGGCAGCGGCCGGGTACATCGCCGATGACCTCCGGGTGCATCGGGCATGCGTACGCGAGCGTCGCCCCCGGTGGCAGCTCCGGCTCGCCCATGTCCATCTCGGCGACGAACGCGAGCGTCTTGTCCGGATCTGCCTCGAGGTGGGCAGCGATCCGAGCGCGTTCGGCGAGCATGTCGGCGCTCGTCCGGAGCGCCTCGAACTGGCGCGTGAGCGACGGCTCGACTTGCTCGTCCGCTACGCGGATCATGGCCAGCGGGTAGGTGCGGTCGGGCGTCCTGTGCTCGAGCGTCAGCTCGCCCGTCTCGTCGAAGCAGACGTCGACGACGGCGCGCTCGGAGGGTGCGAGGATGAGTCCGTCGACGAACTCCTCGCGCTCGTAGTGGCCGCTGTCGCCGCCGACCCTCTTCATCCGTGCGCCGGGGATTCCGACGTTGAAGACGCGTGTGTTGGCGGTGTTCGTCAGGTACAGGCGCACGACTTCTCCTTGCTTTGCGCCCAGCGAAAGGTCGGGTTCTCCATTGAGGAGCAAGACGTTGCCGAAGCGGCCCATGGCCACGTAGTTCGTCTCGGTCTTGCTGAACGGGGCGATGCGCCCGTCCTCGATCAGGACGTCGTCGAGCACGAGCGCGAGCTCGCGGTGGACGGGCGACCAGTAGTCCGGGTCTGCCGGAGCGACGACGATGTTCCCGTACAGGCCCATCTCCTGGCCGTAGTCCTCGCGGATGTGCGGGTGGTACCAGTAGACGCCGGGGTCGGGGAACTCGATCCGGTAGGTGAACCGGCCGCCGATCGGGATCGGCGCCTGCGTCTCGTGCGTCCCGTCGAAGCGATTGTCCAGGCGCAGTCCGTGCCAGTGCACCGTGTCCTCGAGATCGCCCTCGTTGAACACATTGACGACGAGTGTCGAGTGCTGTTGCACGCGGAGGACTGGGCCGGGGACCGAGCCGTTGTAGGCGAGCATCCGCACCGTCGCGTCGCCAAGGTGCTTGGCGACGGGGCCGATGCGCAGGTCGAGCACGTCACCGTCGGCGAGCTCGAGCCACTCGGAGGGGTGAGCCGCCGGCAGCCCCGCCGTCTCAATCGGGAAAGGCTCGGAAAAGATCGTCATGACTGGGCTCCTCGACTCGCCAACGTCTGCACTGGGCGCCGGGACTGGCGCCTCACGAGACTCGTGCAGCTAGTCGGTCGGTCGCGCCGGGTGGATCGCCGGGTTTGTCACCGGGCCGGGGCGTGCGAGTCGAGCTGCAGTGTCGCGAGCTCGTTTCGCGAGGCGATCTCGAGCTTCGCGAAGACGTTGCGGAGATGGAAGTCGATCGTCCGGGGGCTGAGGAAGAGCTGCGCCCCGACCTCGCGGTTGGACAGGCCCTTGGCTACGAAGCGCGCAACCTGGAACTCCTGCGCAGTCAGGCGCGCCTCAGGGTCCGCCCCTCGCGACCGCGCGTTCTCGCCGCTGGCCCGCAGCTCCGCACGTGCACGCTCCGCCCATTGTCTAGCCCCGAGCGCGAGAAACGTCTCGAGTGCCGGACGCAGGTGCTCGCGTGCATCGACGCGTCGACGGTGGCGACGGAGGAACTCGCCGTAGGCGAGCTCGGTTCGTGCGCGCTCGAACGGCCGCGACGACGCCTCGTGCTCGCGCAGTGCATCCGCGTAGAGCGTCTCCCGCTGGGCAGGGTCGGCGACGAGCGCCGCCTTGCAGTGTGCGACGCGTGCTCGTGCCCACGCGACCTCTGCCGCCTGCGCAAACACCTCGAGCTCCTCGAGCCACTTTTGTGCGAGCTCGGGCCGATCCGATGCGGCTGCGGCCTCCACTCGGTCGAGCGATGCGAGCAAAGCCAAAACCGGATGTGAGATCGGCTCGAGCTGTGCCAGCGCCGCCGCTCCGCGACCGACTCCGAGCTCGATCGTGCCGAGTACCCAGCGTGATGCATCCTCGATCAGGGTCATCGGCCGCGGGGCCGTGATCGAGCGGGCGCGGTCGAGGGAGGTGCGGCTGCGGTCCTCGTCTCCCTGCCAGGCAGCGATCAGTGCGAGCCAGACGAGTGCGTGTGCCTCTAGCTCGCGCTGGCCGGTGTCCTCGGCCAGCCGCAGCGTTTCCTCCGCCGTCGCGTTCGCCTCCGACCAGCGCCCCGTGAGCGTCTCTGCGAGCGCAAGCCGTGTACCGGCGATCGCCAGACATCCGATCGATCCGATCGAGCGGGCGCGGTTGACGATCCGCGTGTGGAATCGCAGTGCGGCCGCGTCGTCGCCGACGTAGAAGCCGGCGCGCCCGGCCGCCAGCATCAGGTCGACGTCGTCGAACTCGTCCTCGGCGATCGCCAGCGCGTCGCGGATCGCGGCGATGCCGGAGCGGCGGTCGCCCGCGAGGTGACGCGCGAACCCGACGAGCAGACCGATGAAGAAACGGTCGTGCTCGTCCTCGCCGACGTCGAGCGATGACGCCAGCTCGGCGATCGTCCTGCTTGCGTCGGCGTCGAGCGAGAGCGAGGCTCCCTCTGCTGCCAGCGCGAGGAGCTCGAGCGATCGGCGCGGATCGACGCGGCCAAGACGGCTGGCGCCGGTGACGAGCATGTTGATCGCCGTGGTCGACGTCCCGGCAGCGAGTTCGATCGAGCCTCGGAGCCGGTGGCAGTTGGCGAGCAGCACGGGGTCGTCGACGAGCGGCTCGGCTGCCTCTATCAGGCGGGCCGCCTGCGGCAGGAGCCCTGTCAACCACGCATCGGACGCTGCCTCGGTCAGTCGGCGTCCCTTCTCGTGCGGCGACGGAGACAGGTC
>DASTWH010000161.1:0-3454 GCA_035758735.1 Gaiellaceae bacterium | reverse complement strand
CGACATCCCTTCGAGATAGGCGTCGATCGGGTGGTCGAGCTGCTCGCCGCCGGCCATGAGGTACGGGAGCGACGCGAACGCCGCCGTCATGAGCAGCATCGCGGAGACGACGAGGAACCCTTCGCGTACTCCGAGGTGCGGGTGCGCTCGGGCGGTGAGCCGTTCCAGTCCGTACCCGAGCCCCGAGGTGCCGAGGCCGGTCACGATGTACGGCCAGACCGGGTCGCCGTAGTAGAGGGCGAGTCCGATCGGGAACACGGTGACGACGCCGAGATACTTGGCGAGCGTCCCGACGAGGTTGGCGACCGCCACGACGTCGACCGCCAGCCGCCGCGGGCGGCCGATGCGCGCGACGGCTTGGGTCAACTCACAGCGCCTCGACGACCCACGGCGCGTTGGCGGCCTCGGTGAAGATGATCACGCGATCGCCGGCCTGCAGGACGTCGTCGCCGTGCGGGAAGATCGCGCCACCGTTTCGCACGATCGCGCCGATGATCGAGCCGTGCACGGGCATGTCGCGGAAGGCCATCCCGATGTAGCGGCTCGACTCCCGCGTCGTGACGTCGAGCACTTCGTAGCGGTTGCCCTCGAGCATCGCGACCTGTTGCGTTCGCGGATCGTGCGCGAAGCGGACGATCTCCTCGGCCGTCACCGCGCGGGGGTTGATCGAGACGTCGATTCCCGCCTTGTCGAACGCGCCGACCGAGACAGCCTCGTGGGCGATGGCGACGGTGAACGGGATCCCGCGGACCTGCGCCAGCGACGCCGCGTACTGGTTCTTCGCGTCGTCCCGCATGGCGAAGATCCCCGCCTGCGCCTGGCCGATGCGCTCGCGCTCGAGGAAGTCGGCGTCGAAGCCCGATGCGTGGAAGACCCGCGCCTTGGGGAGCGCTTCTGCGGCGCGCAGCGCCTGCTCCCGCGAGGCTTCGACCATCCGGACACTGATGCCCTGGGAGAGCAGGACGCGCCCGATCGCGGAGCCCACACGGCCCGCGCCGTAGATGACGACGTCGCGCACGGCACCGCCCTCGGGCCAGAGGAGCGTGCTCCAGCTCTTGATCGCCTGGGGCGACCCGATGACGACGATCCGGTCACCGTCGCGAATGTCGTCGTCTCCACCGGGGAGGGTGGTCTCGTCGCCACGGATGATCGCGGCCACCTTCGAGTCGCCGGGAATCGGGGCGTCCCGGAGCGCCACGCCGAGCACCTGCGGCGAGGCGTCCTGGTCGACGTCGAACTCACCCACCTGCACCTGGCCGTCGGCGAAGACGTCGGTCTGTCGCGCGGCCGGGACGCCGAGGATACTGCTGATCGCGTATGCCGTCTCGAGCTCGGAGGAGACCACGAAGTCGACGTCCAGCTGTCCCTCGCGCCAGAGGTCGACGTACTCGGTGCTCGACGTGCGTATGACCGTCGTCGCGCCCTCCGCCTCACGCCGGGCGAACATCCCGGCGACGAGGTTCACCTCGTCGCGCGACGTGCAGGCGATGACGAGATCCGCCTCCCCGACGCCGGCCGCGGCGAGGTCCTTGCGGCTCGTGCCGTCACCCTCGAAGACGGCGACGTCGTAGCGGCTGCTGACCGCCTGTAGCCGCGAGGCCTCCGTGTCGAGGACGGTGATGTCGTGCTCGTCGTGGAGCGCCTCCACGATGGTCGAACCGACCTGGCCCGCGCCGATGACGAAGACCCGCACGAGCGCGTAGCGTACTTCGGCTCACGGCTCGCTAACAGTCGTCGGCTACCTTGGGCTCGATGCGGCTCACGGCCGTCGCCTCCGCGGCACTCAGCATCGTCGCTCTTGCGTCGATCTCCGGATCGGCGCTCGGAGCCGAGAGCGGTGCGAGTGCGTTCCGGCTGGTGGTCGTCGCGCGAGGGCTCGACGAGCCGGTGCAGGTGACCGCTCCGCGCAGCGAGCGCAACCGGCTCTACGTCGTCGAGCAGCGCGGCACTGTTCGGGTCATCGAAGGCGGCAAGCTGCGCAGCGGCTTCTTCCTCGACGTGAGGAATCGCGTCCTGTCCGGTGGGGAGCAAGGCCTCCTCGGTCTCGCGTTCGACCCGCTGTACCCCTCGAATCGCTTCATCTACGTGAACTTCACCGACGGGAACGGTGACACGCGAGTCGTCCGCTTCAAGACGAACGGCCAGCGCGCCAACCCGGCCTCGGCGCGCGTCCTGCTCGCGATCGACCAGCCGTACCCCAACCACAACGGTGGCGGGCTCGCGTTCGGTCCGGACGGATACCTGTACGTGGGCACGGGAGACGGCGGGTCCGGCGGCGACCCCCAGAACCGCGCGCAGAGCATGCAGACGCTGCTCGGCAAGATGCTGCGCCTCGACGTGCGCCGCCTCGGATCGGCGCCGGAGATCGTCGCTCTCGGCCTCAGGAACCCGTGGCGCTACTCGTTCGACCGGCTCACGGGTGATCTCTACATCGGCGACGTCGGGCAGGGGCAGATCGAGGAGATCGACTACACGCCGCGCACGAGCCCCGGGCTCGAGAACTACGGCTGGGACGTGTACGAGGGGTCGCAGCGCTTCGAGGAGAAGGCGGTCGGCCCCGGCGAGCTCGTCTTCCCGATCTTCGAGTACTCGCACGACCGCGGGTGCACCGTCGTCGGCGGCCACGTCTACCGCGGCTCGGCGCGGGCGGCCGAGCGCGGGCGGTACACGTTCGGGGACTACTGCTCGGGCGTGGTCTGGAGCCTGCGCGTAAGGGGTGGCGAGGGGGCCGGCCTTCGCGTGGAGCCGTTTCGCATCCCGGGTCTCACGTCGTTCGGCGAGAACGCCGCCGGCGAGCTCTTCGCGACGTCAAACCAGGGCGGCATCGTCTACCGGATCAGCTAGCGCGGCGTCGGATACGCGGCGGCGCGTGGCCGAGCGCCGCGTAGGCGAGCGCGTTCAGCGACTCCTGCAGGTCGTGCAGCTCGCGCGCCACGAGCTGGAACCCCTCCTGCCGCTCCGTCGTGCGATTGAGTCGCTCGAGCTCGTCCGCGATGCGATCGAGGCGCTCCAGCAGTGCGTCGAGCTGGCGATCTCCGACGTCGTGCTGATCCACGAGCCTGATTCTAGGGACGGCTGAGGAGGTCGTCTCTCGTGCGAACGACGATCGTGCCGGGTCCGAGTGTCGCGACGATGCGCTCGAGAGCGTCAGTGCCGGACTCGAGAACGGCGACGCGGCGGGTCGCTCCGAGTTGCGCGAGCGCTACGCGGGCGAGCGGCTCGGGGGCATCCGTGAAGACTCCCAGCGCGACACCGCTGCCGGCGAGCGAGCGGAGCGCAGTGCTCGTGGCGGCGTCGCGGCGGAGATACGCAGGGGCGTGGTCCTCCGCGAAGCGCTCGAGCAGCGTGCGCCAGTTTCCGCCTCCGCCGGCGTCGAGCTCCGCCGACGCGAGGCCGCGGTCCCGCGGCAGCGACGCGGGGTCGATGGCGAGGACTCCGCGGACCGACTCGAGCC
>DASTWH010000132.1:0-2099 GCA_035758735.1 Gaiellaceae bacterium | reverse complement strand
GATCACCGATCGCAGCGACCTCTGGTGGAAGACCGCGGTCGTCTACTGCCTCGACGTCGAGACCTACATGGACTGGAACGACGACGGATCGGGCGACTTCGAAGGGCTCGCCAACCGACTCGACCACCTCGCCGAGCTCGGCGTCACGGTGATCTGGCTCATGCCGTTCCAGCCGACGCCCGACCGCGACGACGGCTACGACATCACCGACTTCACCGGGGTCGACCACCGGCTGGGCTCGCTCACCGACGTGGCCGAGTTCACGCGCACGGCACGGGATCGCGGCATGCGCGTGATCATCGACTTCGTGATGAACCACACGTCCGACCGGCATCCGTGGTTCAAGTCGGCCCGTCGCAGCACGGACGCGCCGTTCCGCGACTACTACGTCTGGCGCGACGCACCCCCGAAGAAGCAGGCCGCGACCGTCTTCCCCGGCGAGGAGGACAGCGTCTGGGAGCTCGACGAGCGCACCGGCCAGTACTACCTGCACAGCTTCTACCGCCACCAGCCCGACCTCAACATCGCGAATCCCGCCGTGCGCGACGAGATCGCGAAGACGATCGGCTACTGGCTCGAGCTCGGCATCTCGGGCTTCCGCGTCGACGCGGTGCCGTTCCTGATCGAGCCGCCCGAGGGCGTGGACATCGGCGACCCGCACGAGTTCCTGCGCGACATCCGCCGGTTCCTGCAGCGACGATCGAGCGAAGCGGTGCTGCTCGGCGAGGTCAACCTGCCCTACGACCAGCAGCTCGACTACTTCGGCCGGGCGGGCGACCCGCCCGAGCTCACGATGCAGTTCGATTTCCTCGGGATGCAGGCGCTCTACCTCTCGCTGGCTCGCGAGGACGCCCGCCCGCTCGCCGAGTCCCTCGCCGCGCGCCCGCAGCTCGAGCCCGAGGCGCAGTGGGCGAACTTCGTGCGCAACCACGACGAGCTCACGCTCGACAAGCTCAGCGAGTCCGAGCGGCAGGAGGTGTTCGACGCGTTCGCGCCCGAGGAGTGGATGCGGGTCTACGGTCGCGGGATCGTGCGACGCCTGCCGACGATGCTCGACGGCGACCCCCGTCGCATCCGCATGGTCTACAGCCTGCTGTTCTCGCTGCCGGGTACGCCCGTGCTGTTCTACGGCGAGGAGATCGGCATGGGCGAGAACCCCGCGCAAGAAGGCCGCCAGGCGGTGCGCACCCCCATGCAGTGGACGAACGAGCCCAACGGCGGCTTCTCACGCGCCGCGAAGCGCCGCCTCCGGGCCCAGCCGCCGACGGACGGGTACGCCCCCGAGCACGTCAACGTCGAGGCGCAGATGCACGACCCCGACTCGCTGCTCTCGTTCATCCGCGAGCTCGCCGTGCGCTACCGCAGCTCGCCCGAGATCGGATGGGGCGCGCTCGACGTGCTGCCGATCGGGAACGACGCCGTGCTGGCGCACCGCATCACGGCGGATGTCGGCCGCTTCGTGGCGCTGCACAACTTCGCGCCGACGCCGACCGCGGTGACGCTCGACCTCGCCCCGGTGGCGCCCGACTCGCAGCTGTCCGACCTGCTCCACGTCGACCGCTACGACCTCGACGAGCGCGGCCGCATCGACGTGCAGCTCGACGCCTACGGGTACCGCTGGTTCCGCATCGTGGAGCCCGACGACCGCCGCCTCACCTGACGTTCAGCTGGCCTTCGCCTCGACCTCGTCGCGCACACGCTGGCCCACGACCGCCGAGACGCCGTCCTGGCGCATCGAGACGCCGTAGAGCGCGTCGGCGATCTCCATCGTGCGCTTCTGGTGCGTGATGACGATGAGCTGGCTCGACTCGCGCAGGTCCTCGAACGTCGTGAGCAGCCGCCCGAGGTTCGCGTCGTCGAGGGCCGCCTCGACCTCGTCCATGATGTAGAACGGGCTCGGGCGGGCCTTGAAGATCGCCAGCAGCAGGGCGACGGCTGCGAGCGAGCGCTCGCCGCCCGACAGCAGCGAGAGCCGCTCGATCTTCTTGCCGGCGGGCTTCACGCTCACCTCGATGCCGGTCGTGAGCATGTCGTCGGGGTTCGTGAGCGCGATGCGCCCCTCGCCGCCCGGGAACAGGATCGGGAACACCTCGGCGAAC
>DASTWH010000082.1:0-4561 GCA_035758735.1 Gaiellaceae bacterium | reverse complement strand
GCCATGATCCCGATGTTCCGGACGCGCTCCAGCGCGATGTTGGTTGCGACTGCCATCGTCAGCGTCCCGTTACCACCGATAGTGCGCGAAGGCCTTGTTCGCCTGCGCCATGCGGTAGATGTCGTCCTTCTTCTTGTATGCCCCGCCCTGTTGGTTCAGCGCGTCCATGAGCTCCCCGGCGAGCTTCGCCGACATGCCCTTCTCCCGCCGGTCGCGCGAGTTCTGGACGATCCAGCGCAACGCGAGCGTGCGCGCGCGCCGCTGCGGCACCTCGACAGGCACCTGGTAGTTCGCGCCACCGACGCGGCGCGAGCGGACCTCCAGCACGGGGGTCACGCTCTTCACGGCCTGCTCGAGCACCTCGAGCTGCGGCTTGCCGGTCTTCTCGGAGGCGAGCGCGAGTGCGTCGTAGACGGTGCGCTCGGCGACCGACTTCTTGCCGTTCAGCATGAGGCGGTTGACGAGCTGGGCGACGAGCACCGAGCCGTGGACGGCGTCGGGCTCGATCGTGCGAGGCTGGATCTCTGCGCGGCGCGGCATGGGTCTACGGCCTCTTCGCGCCGTACTTCGAGCGGGCCTGCCGGCGCTCGGAGACGCCTGCGGTGTCGAGGCCGCCGCGAATGACCTTGTAGCGGTATCCCGGGAGGTCCTTCACGCGACCGCCGCGGACGAGGACGACCGAGTGCTCCTGCAGGTTGTGCCCCTCGCCTGGGATGTAGGCGCCGACCTCCATCCCGTTGGTCAGCCGCACGCGGGCGACCTTGCGGAGCGCCGAGTTCGGCTTCTTCGGGGTCTGGGTCATGACACGCGTGCAGACGCCGCGCTTCTGCGGGGCTCCCCGGAGCGCGGGTGTCTTGGCCTTCACCTTCGGCGTCTTCCTGCCCTTGCGGACGAGCTGGTTGACTGTGGGCACGCGTTACTCCTGCTCGTGGTCGGTCGATTTCCTCACACAGAAATGGCTGGCGGGCAAGCAACCACACCGCCAACCGGCCGCAGGATGGTAGCAGACCGTCCGTGGAAAAGGCCCGATTCCCCAATAGGGTGAGACGGGAGGAGGTGCTGAGGACGGGATGGTGACTGCGGTGGTCGCGGCTTGCGCGGCGGTACTGGCCTGTGGGCTGGTCTTCGTCTGGCTCCAGCGCGCCCGCCGTCGGACGGACGAACGGCTCGAGCAGATCCTGCGTCAGCTCGACGGCCATCTGGCGTCCATGTCGCAGAGCGTCGCCCACGCGGTGGAGGCGGTCACCGAGTCGCGCGCCCAGCGACCGCTCCCACCGCTGACGCTCGACTTCGACGAACTGGTCGACGCTCTCGTCGCCGAGACGGCCGCGCGCACCGGCGCCGATGCAGTGGTCCTGCGCGTCGAGGGGCCTGGAGGCCGCCCGATCGTGTCGTCGGTGGGCGCCGGCGTGGAGAGCGAGACGCTCGATCGATCGTTCGGACCACCCACCGGGATCCCCTTCGACAGCGCTGCGATCGACTGGACGTTCAGCGCCGGGGGCGAGCCCGGGGACGTCCGCTTCCAGTCGGCGCTCGTCACACCGCTCGCGGCGACGGCGGGTGCGCGGGGCGTCGTCGCCGCGTATGCGCTCGCGGCTGACGCGTTCCGGCCGGAGCACATGGCCGCCGTCAGGGATCTCCTACGCGATGCAGCCGTCGCGCTCTCGAACGCCCGCCGCTTTGCGGAGGTCGAGGCGCGCGTGAACGTCGACCCCGCGACGGGAATCCCGAACCGGCGGGGATACGACGTCGAGCTGGGACGCGAGGTCGCCCGAGCCGAGCGCAACGGTCGGCCGTTCTCGGTGATCCTCCTGGGCCTCGCGGAACGTGGACCCGAGAGCCCGACGAACGGCGGCGCCATCGGCCAGGTGGCACGCACGGTCTCACAAGTGACGAGACGTGGCGACATCTCGTGCCGACGCGGCGAGCGGGAGCTGGCGATCCTGCTCCCGGGCACCGAGGAGTCGGGGGCAACGGTCCTCGTCCGGCGCCTGCGCGATGCCGTCGGCACCGCGATCCGCGAGGGTACGTCGACCGTCACGGTCGGACTCGTCGTGCGACTGCCGACCGAGACGCCGGAGGCGCTCGATGCACGCGTCGAGCAGATGCTCGGCCACCCTCGTCACGCAACGGTCCGGGCCCTCGACGACGCCAGGAACTCGTCGACGGCGGTTGCAGCGACCGTGCGCAGCGCGATTGCGAACGGCTCCGACCGCGTGCGCCCTCCGGAATCGGACCAGCTGAGACGGGACGCGCTCGAGGCACTCGCACGCGAGCTCGACGACTCACGTCGCTTCGGTCGGTCGCTCGCGATCGTCGTGCTGGAGGTCGGGGGGCTCGACGACGTCTCGGAGCGGCTCGGACGGGAGACGGCGGACGCCCAGCTGAGCGACCTCGCGGGCAGACTCGATCGGAGCCTGAGCAGCGGGTCCGTGCACCGGCTCGGGCCGAATGTGTTCTCATTGGTCTTGCCCGGGACCGGGCTCGACGATGCGGAGGCGCTCGTCGATGCGCTGCAGACGTCCCTCGGTCCGCCTCACGACGACACCGGGCTCGTGCTGAGCGCCGGCATCACCGAGCTCGCCCACGCGGACGATCCGGATGCGGGCCTCGGCCGCGCAGAGCACGCCGTCTGGCAGGCGACACAGGCCGGGCCCGGGACGATCGTCGTCGCCGTCCCCAATCGACGCCCGATCCCGCCCCGCTGAGCGGAAAGAGGCCATCCGGCGTCCAGGGTGCGAAGTACATTTCGCCGACGGGGTACCTCGTTCGAGGTTGCATCCCCCGTTCGCGTGATTACAAGGAGAGTAGTGCTCGGATGAGGTGCCTGGAAACGTGGCGACGGCGATCCTGATCATCGTCGCGACCTTCGTGGTCGCGGTGGTGGTGGTTGCTGTCCTCGTGAGTCGACGCCCTTCGTCGACGAGCACCCCTCAGAACGAAGAGCTCGTCCGCGCCGTCGACGAGATGCGCACGAAGATGGACGAGCTCGCCGGGGGGCTGTCCGAGGCACTCGAGCGCGCCGAGCAGGAGAGCCGTCGGAACCGGCTCTTCGGCGAGCTCGGGAACTCCATCGACCTCGAGGAGCTCATGGACCGCGTCCTCGACGTCGCGATGGAGATCGATGGCATCGACGCCGCGATGATGGTCGTGGAGCGGCAGGACGGGGCGCCGGCGGTCGTCACTCGCGGAATGAACGCGCAGGAGTCGGCCCGTCCGCCGACGTCCGGGGTCGCCGGTGCGCTGCCGGGCACGATCACGGTCAGCTACCGCTACGGGCGCGACCGTGAAGGCGCAGACGACGATCTCATCCGAGGCGGCGCGTTCGTCCCGCTCATGGGGCGGGAGCTCCGGCCGGTAGGGACGCTGTCCCTCTTCTGGCGCAGCGACAGCGAGCCGGGGCACCAGGAGATCGAGCAGGCGGAGACGCTGGCCGCGAGCTGCATCTCGGCGATCGAGAACGCTCGCCGCTACGGCGAGGCCCGCAAGCTCGCGGAGACCGATGCGCTCACGGGGCTCTACAACCAGCGCTACTTCCAGGAGACGCTACGGCGGGAGGTCATGCGCGCGCATCGCTACCAGCGAAAGCTCACGCTGATCGTCTTCGACCTCGACGACTTCAAGTCCATCAACGACCAGGTCGGGCACCTCGCCGGGGACCGCGTCCTCGCACAAGCCGCCGACCGGTTCCGAGAGGCGGTCCGCTCCGTCGACGTCGCCTGCCGGATCGGTGGCGACGAGTTCGCGGTGATCATGCCCGAGTCCGCAGCCGAGGATGGCGAGCAACTGTTCAGGCGCGTGCACAACTCCATGCGCGGCACCGCGCTCGGCCCGGACGAGCAGCGCCTCCGCCTCTCGGGGGGCATCGCGGAACTCCTCCACGGCGACACGCCGGCGAGCCTCTTCGAGCGCGCCGACGCCGCCCTCTACCGCGCAAAGGAGCTCGGCAAGGACCGCGCAGACATCGCGCGAGCTGGAGAGCTGCGCGAGCCCGACTCCCGCGACGAGTAACGCGGTCGCGGCTCAGCCGCGAGCCGCGACGATCCCTGCAGCTCTCGGTCGTGCCGCGGCGCTGCGCCTGGATGCGACCACCACACTCTCGCCCCGAAGCACGGGCGCCGAGAGGAAGACGGCGGGCTCCGTGCCGGTGATCGTCGCCGCCCGCATCGGCTTCCCCGATCCGACGATCCATGCGTGATAGGGCCGTCCGGCGGGAGCGCCCGCGAACCCGCGCACGAGGATCGCGGCGCGACCGGCGCTGCCGACGACGAGAACGAGTCGCCCACCCGAGCCGCGGAACACGACACGCTCGGTGCTGGGCTTGGCGAGCAGCGCGAGGACCTGCTGCTCGATGCGGGGGGTCGTCGTCGGCTTCTGCGCAGAAGCGACCGGGGCGACGGCCTCGTCAGCAGATCGCACCGCCGCGAAAACAGCGACGCCGCCGAGCGCCATGGCGGCGATGCCGGCCAAGAGCCCGAGCACGACGAGCGGCGTGGGTGACGGACGGCGCGGCTCGGGAACCTCGACGCGCTTCAGCGCCGCGAACGTCGGTCCGAACGCG
>DASTWH010000024.1:0-2389 GCA_035758735.1 Gaiellaceae bacterium | reverse complement strand
GATCACCGCGCTGATCGGCGCGGCGCTCGGGCTCCCGCTCGGGATCTTCCTCGCCGTGCTCGTGACGCAGGCGCTCGGCGAGTTCGACGTCCGCTTCTCGGTCCCGACCGGCCAGCTGATCTTCCTCGTGATCCTCGCGGTGATCGTCGGGCTCCTCGCCGCGATCACGCCCGCCCGCCGGGCCGCGAAGCTCAACCCTCTCGAGGCGCTTCACTACGAATGACCCCGTCCCGGTCCGCTACCACTGAATCGTGATCCGCTTCGCGCTCAAGGGACTGCTGAGCCGGAAGCTGCGGACCGCGCTGACGGCACTTGCGATCGTGCTCGGCGTCGCGATGATCAGCGGCACCTATGTCCTGACGGACTCCATCGACAGCGCGTTCGACAAGATCTTCACGGACGTGCGGCAGGGCTCGGACGTCGTGATCACCGGCAAGTCGGCGTTCGACCTGAGCGAGGGCAGCGGCGTCAACGAGCCGACGCTGCCCGAGTCGCTCCTCGACGAGGTGCGCGGGCTCGACGGGGTCGGGGAGGCGGAGGGCAGCGTCGACAGCGACTCGACGTCGCTGATCGGGAAGGACGGCAAGGCGATCGTCTTCGGCGGCGCGCCGAACCTCGGCTTCGCGATCGCCGACGGCGACTCGCCCTTCAACCCACTGCGGCTCGTCGAGGGCAAGTGGCCCGGGCCCGACCAGGTCGTGATCGACTCCGGCGTCGCGAAGAAGAAGGACTTCGCGATCGGCGACGAGATCGGCGTCCAGGTCGAGGGGCCCGTCGAGGAGCTCCGCATCTCGGGGATCGTCGAGTTCGGCTCGAACCTCTCGATCGGCGGTGCGACGCTCGCCGGCTTCGACCTCCCGACCGCGCAGAAGCTCTTCGAGAAGGTCGGCCGCCTCGACGAGATCGCGATCGCGGCCAAGCCCGGGGTCACGTCGCAACAGCTCCTCGAGGAGGTCCGCCCGATCCTCCCGTCGAACGCGCAGGCGGTGACCGGCCTCCAGCAGGCGGAGGAGGACGCATCCGAGACCAACGAGTTCATCAGCTTCCTCCAGGGGTTCCTGCTCGCGTTCGGCGGGATCGCGCTCTTCGTCGGCTCGTTCGTGATCGCGAACTCGCTCTCGATCACGATCGCGCAGCGGATCCGCGAGTTCGCGACGCTGCGGACGATCGGCGCCTCGCGGCGCCAGATCCTGACGTCCGTCCTCATCGAGTCGTTCGTCGTCGGCGTCGTCGCCTCGGTGATCGGCCTCTTCCTCGGCCTCCTCCTCGCGAAGGGCCTCTTCGCGCTGTTCGACGCCGTCGGCTTCACGCTGCCGAACGTCGGCCTCCTCTTCGAGACGCGCACCGTCGTCGTCGCGCTGCTCGCGGGCGTCCTCGTGACGGTGCTCGCGAGCCTTCGCCCTGCGATCCGCGCGACCCGCGTGCCGCCGATCGCCGCCGTCCGCGAGGGCGCGACGCTCCCGGAGTCGCGCCACAAGCGGCTCCGCACCGCGGGTGCGCTGCTGACGATCGTGGCCGGGTTCGCCGCGCTCCTCTACGGCCTCTTCGGCCCCGACCTCGGGACGACCCAGATCCTGATCTGGATGGGCCTCGGCGCGCTGCTCGTCTTCCTCGGCGTCGCGCTCTTCTCCTCGCGGCTCGTGCGCCCGCTCGCGCGCCTCCTCGGCTGGCCGGCGACGAAGATCGGGGGGACGGCCGGCACGCTCGCCCGCGACAACTCGCAGCGCAACCCGCAGCGCACCGCCTCGACCGCGTCGGCGCTGATGATCGGCCTCGCCCTCGTCACCCTCGTCGCGACGCTCGCGGCGGGAATCGTCAACTCGTTCAAGGGGGCGGTGAACGACCTCTTCACCGGGGACTACGCGATCACGGCGCAGAACAACTTCTCGCCCATCCCGATCGCGGCCGCGGAGGCGGTCGAGGACGTGCCGGGCGTGACGGCGGTCGGCAACGTGCGCACCGGCGAGGCGCGCATCTTCGGCAGCACGGAGTTCGCGACCGCGGTCGACCCCGGGATGCGCGAGGTGATCTCGATGGACTGGGTCGCGGGCTCGCAGGACACGCTCGCGACGCTCGGCGCCGACGGCGCGTTCACCGACGACGGCTACGCGAAGGACCACGACCTGACCGTCGGCTCGCCGGTGACGCTCACCTTCCCGAGCGGCGAGCGGAAGACCTTCAAGATCGAGGGGATCTTCGACCCACCGAGCGGCGGCTCGCCGTTCGGCGTCGTCACGATCTCGGCCGCGACCTGGGACCAGGAAGTGCCACGGCCGCAGAACCTCTACTCGTTCGTGAAGATGACCCGCGGAGCGAACGAGACCAACCAGGCGGCGCTCGACAAGGCGCTCGCCGACTTCCCGAACGCGAAGGCCGCTGACCGCGAGAC
>DASTWH010000006.1:0-6463 GCA_035758735.1 Gaiellaceae bacterium | reverse complement strand
GTCGATCTCGAGCGCGTGTACGCCGTCGGAGGAAGCATGGGCGGTCAAGAAGCGCTGTTGCTCGTCGGGCGTCATCCTGAGCTGCTCGCCGGCGCGGTCGCATTCGACTCGGTCACCGACTTCTTCCGGCGGTACAGCGACTTCGCGGTACTGGGTCGCAAAGGACGGATGCTCCAGCAGCTCGCCCGGATCGAGGTCGGAGGCACGCCGACGACGAATCCCGTCGAGTACCGGATACGCGGCGCGCAGCACTGGCTCGACGAGATCGCCCACTCGGGAGTGCCTCTACAGATGTGGTGGAGTGACGCCGACGAGATCGTGACGGGCCAGGAGAATCAGTCGGGAAGGTTCTTCGCAGATCTTCGAACCAGGCAGCCGCGAGGACGCCTCGAGAAGGTCACAGGATCCTGGAGCCACACCGCCGAGAGTTACCGGCGCCTGCAGCTGCCGGGCGCAGTCCGCTGGCTTGGGCTCCTCTCGGACGAGGTGTAGCTAGAGGCCGTTCGCGATCGAAATCGCCACGCTCGCGGATGCGAGATTTCCGGCGACGTCCCAGGCGCGGATACGAATCTCGTATCGACCGTCGGGCAAGCGGGTGGTGTCCCAGTACCGAGGAAAGGCGCGAAACCAGTAGATGCCATCGCAACGCACACTCGAGTGGCGCAGCATGCAGCCCTGGGCAGGCAGATTCTGCTCGGTGCCAGGCGCGAAGTGGCGGTCAGCAGGCAGATCGAGAAGCTGTTCTGCGCGAAAGGCTTCTCGGCGCCGCACCGTTCGCCCTGTCGTGAGATCCGTAATCGTTGCGGCGAGTCGGAACGGGTGGTGTGGCGCAGCGAGCCACGGCAGATCCCGAAACCAGCCAACGAACGATTGCGGGTCGCTGACCCGGACACGGACGTCGACGCGTCCGGAAAGGCGCTCACGAGACATCCGCGCACCTGCTTGCGGCAGTCGAGCGAGACTCGTTGCCGGCCGACGCTTCCAGCTCGGCTCAGCAGGCGCATAGAAGCGGATCTCACGAATCTCGGGCGGCGCCGTATCCGCGTACGGCCGCAGCTTGCCGCCCGGCCGCAGCGGATTGACCCGAAGTGGCGAGCCACTCATGAAGACGAACTCACTGAGGTGGACATGCCAATCGTCCTTGCAGGTCCAGCCGATGTGCTGTCCCGGCACCACGGTCTCGCCCGTCTGCACGAGCGGATCGATGTGCCCGTAGCCAAAGTGACCGATTCGTGCGTGGCCACGCGCGCCGCGGGGTGTCGCGAGGAAGACCTGCCCGCCTTCGATCGCATAGACGCGATGCGTTCTTCCCGCGGGCGCTCCCGGTTCGGGCCGGTCGTCCCTCACGGCGACGTCGACGCCGTCGTGGTAGGTCCCACCCCGTTCGGGGTCGGGACGAGGATCGAGAAACGAGCCGCGGATCGGATGCTGTCGGTCGTGCGGACGCACGGGCCAGCCGTGCCACCAGTCGTTGTACTCCTGAGCGACGTCGAGCTTGCCTGGAATTCGCTGCGGCACGTATGGCCATTCTGTGCCAGCCGGTGGGTACGTCGCGCCGGGGAGCGAGGGCACGGCCAAGCAATCTGCGACGCCCACTGGCTGTGAGAATCCCCCCGTGACTCTCGCCAACGCCGTCGGTGACGTCAGCCATGGCCGACCGGTCGTCGGGTCTCTGGTCGGGGTCTTCGACGAACAGGACGAGCTCATCTGGGCTCTGGGCTTCCTGGTGTTCGTCGTCGGCGCGTACTTCATTCCTACGGCCGTCGCCTTTGGTCGAGACGCTCGGAGCAGGTGGCTGGTCGCCGTGATCAACACGTTCCTGGGCTGGACGCTGGTGGGCTGGCTCCTCGCTCTCGCGGTAGCGCTTCGATCCGCTCCTCGGGCGACGGACACGAAGCCGACCGGGGCGGGCTGAGCCGAAGCGACCGGAGCTCAGGTCTTGCGAACCTGGCGCAGAAACACCAGGACGGTGAAGGCGAGCTTCAACCGTCGCCTGTGCCTGAAGACATCGCGAGCGAATCGGAGGTGCCGCCTGAGGCCGACGGCGAGCACGGCCAACGCGACGACGACAGCAACGCGCCGGGGGGACAGGACGTGCCCGCGAGGTCTCCGCTGCTCCGGAGCGCCACGGAGCTTCGCTGGGTCGGCATCCACACAGTGCATCCTGCCAGGGCTGGATCGCCGCGAAGCTCCAGATCGAACTCGAGGCTGCGGAAGCGCAACTCTGTTGGACCGTGCCCGAGTTGCATGGTGCCCTCGCTGCAGTAAGGAAGAGCCTTGCGGCCTCTTCCTCCCCAGAGAGCCTCGGCGACGAGGGCTTTGCCGGGGCTCTCACCTCTCGAGCTCGCGCGCAGGTTTCCACGTCGCCGCGCATCTATCTCCGTAGGGGGAAGCGGCCGGCGGGCGACACACCAAGGGAACGACCGCCGGCCATGTATCTCTTGACCTCGGGCGGCCGTCTTCGAAACCCTGAAGCACAACCCGACGCTCTCGAAAGAGGGATTCGTGCGGCTCGCGGTTTGCGCGGTGCGGGCTGCAGGGAACAGTGATCCAACAGTGAGCGTCCTCGAACGTCGAGCGGTGACAGCCGAGCCATCCGGTCGCGACTGGGTCGAGATCGGGTCTGGCTTGGTAGCGGCTTTCGCCCTCGTCGGGATAGTGGGTGCAGGCGTCTGGGCAGTTGTGGTGTTGGTAGCGGCGTTGGCCTAGGCGGGCGGTACGACATCGTAGGTCCACTCGGATGAGAGACGGGACCTTCGTTCTCGCAGTCGACACCTGGGAATCGAGATGAGGGCGTACGCTCAGTCGAGGGGTCTAGGTGTCTTTTCGGAAGCCGACTCCAATGAGGTGGCACAGAGGCGAGGTCGTCGAGTGGTGTTCTCGGACGAGGCGCTCCAGGGGGCGTCGAGCTTCTCGTACGCTCGGCACGTCGGGTCCAGGCGCGGAGCGCAGGATCTCGTCTACCGCATGTTCGCCCTGGCCGTTATCGAGCACTATTGCGAAGCGTTCCCCGAAACGACTGAGTCACTCGAGTGGCTCCTCCGGCCACGCCGCCACTCGCTGCTTTCGGAACTCGGGCGAATCGCGCAGCCAAGGTCGGACCACAACGGCGAACTGCGCTGGAGGGAGAAGGACGTGGCTCTGATGATCGCGACCGCGCTCGAGATCGCGGAGGCGCAGCCTTCGACGAAGGATGGCGTCGCAATCATCCGGCAGCGTCGGAAGGATTCGCGCCAACCCAGCTCGCGGCGGCGAGAAGACGTGAGCCTTCGCCTGGTTGAGTGACTGTCCCTCCGGGCGGATCACCCGGCGAGAACTCTCCGACTGCGAGGCGCGCGCTCGATCTCGGCCTGAATATCCTGGCGCTCGAGCGCCCGCCGTCGATGGTCGTCGAGGGATGGAGGGGCCGGTTACTGCTCGGTCGCCTCAACTGCTGCGATGAACTGCCGGAGGTAGTCCGCGACGTCGCGCTTCGCGAGTCCCAGTGCGAAGACTGGCCAGAGCAGCCGGCCTCGGCCTTTCAGACGCCGCACGGCGGTGATCTCGACCTTGCTCCCGTTCTCACGTTCCGGCGACACGCGCACCCCCCAGGTGCTTCCTGGCTCGAACAGGTTCGACTCGATGACGGTGCCCTCAACGGCACCGGGCTGCGACCAGTCGTATCTCAGGCGTTCCCAGACGAGGCCAAAGGGCCACGGCCAAACGTTGCCTTCAGTGACGTCGGCCCAGGTCTCGCCCTGTCCGTGGATCGTGAGGTGCTCGACGTACACGTCACGCCAGAGCTCCGCGCGGCGCGCGGAGAAGTCGCGTGCGGCTTCGAGTACCTGCTCCGGGGTCGCCGTACTCTCAGCGACTGCGTGTACGCGGGGCATGGCTCAGCCTACGAAGCGGCGTAGAACACGAACGAGGCGGCCCATCGCAGCCGACCTGCTCAGGGAGAGAAGTCGGAGGTCGTGAATCGCTCGCCAGGGTAGATCGGTTGTGCCACGTACTGCTGGGCCAGGACTCTCAGATCGGTGAGCGTCCCTGCCTCGACCTCGTCCTGAGGGACATCCTCGAGGACATACATGCTCGGCCTCACGAGTGTCCCAACGGGGATCAGCTGCTTGGCCACGACCACCCTCGAGGTCTCGCCCCCGTCTCGGCCAAGGTAGGCCATTCCGCCGACGACGACCGCAAGGACGACGGCCACCGCCCAGAGCAGGCGAATCAGGCTCACCGGCGGAGTGTAGGTCGTAGGTTCGAAGAGCAAGCTCGCCCGTCGCGCTCCCTCATTTGCCGACATTCACGGCACGGCGAAGGACGAGAGCGGCCGGACGCGGGAGGGAGGGCTAGCTGCGGCACTAGCGCCCCCTCGTTGCCCCTCTGGGACTGACCACGCCCGGCCTTCCCTCACAGTGTTCGCACTGCCTGGGCAACTCATGCCCCCATCGGGGCATCAACGGCTACGCCGAGTTCCTCGGAATGTTCGACCTGAATCCAGAAGGAAAGCAAGTGCTACTTCGACGACAAGCCCCTGCGAGGAGATCGCGTCGCAGGTCCAGTAGCACGAGCACTCAGACGAGGACGATCGCGAGCAGACTGATCGCCATCCGCACGAGCTCCCCCGCGGAGTCCCACCGTGGACCGTATCGCGGCTCCAAGAGCCGTTAGAGACGGCGGCAGAGCGTATTTCTTACGACCCAGACCATCGTCTAGAAAACGTTGCCGCTCTTGACACCCGACCTTTGACGTGCGCAATATCGCCGCCCCTTCCCTGCGGCCTTACAGAGGTGAATCTGGTGGAGATTCACGAGCTCCTCGTGCTGAAGAACGACGGCCGAGTCGAGCGCTTTCGCGTGACCGATGGTGATGTCGCACAGGCTGAGCTCCGAGCATCCCTGTGCCGACGCCCGGGTGACGACCTCGTCGTGGTCACCGAGCACGCCTACATCCGCTCGAAGCCGACCGAGCACGCGAGCAAGCCCTCGTCTACGACAACGTAGAACACCTCTTGGCCGAGCGACTCGTATTCCGAGAGCACCGACCGGGCACACTGCTCGGCTAGAGCTACCCGGCCGGTCGCCCGTTGCATCGCCGCGGATGCCGGTCTCGTCGAGATGTCCGACACCCGCGAGAAACTCCGCCGGTCCCTGATTCGGGTCCTGTCGCGCGCGCACGGCAGCGTCTACCGAGCCAGCGGTGGCCGTCTCCTTGGACATCTGGCCGGGATGCCAGTCCTTCTCCTGACGACGACCGGGCGCCGGTCAGGCAAGCGACGGACCGTTGCGCTCACGTATTTCCGCCATGCCGCAGACCTCGTCGTCATCGGCTCGTTCGGGGGCTCGGATCTACCGCCCGCTTGGTGGCTCAACCTGCAGCACGATTCGCGGGCGAGCGTGCTGATCGGCGGAACAACCTCGGAGGTCACGGCGCGGGCTGCGACCGCAGCGGAGCACGACCGGCTCTGGCCCGTCGTCACGGCGACCCATCCCGGGTACGCCCGCTACCAGGAGCGCACAGCGAGACTGATTCCGATCGTGATGCTGACGCCGGACACGACGTGAGCGCGGGTTAGACGATGCGCCCAACCGTGGTCTTCGATCTCGGCGGCGTCCTCGTGGACTGGGACCCGCGTTACATGTACCGGCAGCTGTTCGACGATCCTGACGAGATGGAGTCGTTCCTGGCCGAGGTCACGACGGCGGAATGGAACGCGCACCAAGACGCGGGACGACCATGGGCCGAAGCAATCGAGCTCCTGGTGGCTGAGCATCCCCAGCGGCGCGAGCTCATCGAGGCGTACCGCCGGCGATGGCCCGAGATGCTGGCCGGGGAGATCCCAGGAACGGTCGACGTACTCGCCGATCTGCGAGCCGCGGGCGTTCGACTGCTCGCGCTCAGCAACTGGTCAGCGGAGACGTTCCCGGTTGCCCGAGAGCAGTTCGAGTTCCTGGCGTGGTTCGAGGAAATCGTGATCTCGGGTGAGGTCGGAGTGAACAAGCCTGACCGGCGGATCTTCGAACACCTCATGGAGCACTTCGACATCGAGCCCCGTGCGGCGCTCTACATCGACGACTCGTCGGCGAACGTCGAAGCAGCGGAGGAACTCGGGTTCGGCGCGATCCTGTTCACCGATGCTGGAGCGTTGCGGCGAGAGCTGGTGCGGCTCGGGCTCCTTCCCGAGATACGGGCTGCACCTCGTCCGGGGTAGCGACGTCGCAGTGAGTCCCCGAGGTCGGGGCAGCAACGACGCCGCCCCCGCGGGACCCGACCGACTTCTTCATTTCCTCTCCTTGTCTGGAGAACGTCATCGGGCCGCTCCCCACCTGCATCTTCTCGGTGCAGCGGGAGCATCGACGCCAGCCCCCGGCAGGACGGACCCAGCGAGGTGGTCGACTACGCGCGCCTCTCCGGCGACAGGATCGGAGAGTCCTTCCTGAACCCCCAGATGGCGCAGTAGATCCCGAGGAACGCCTCCCAG
>DASTWH010000003.1:0-2409 GCA_035758735.1 Gaiellaceae bacterium | reverse complement strand
CCAGATGCCGATGATCAGGTACATCGGCACGAGGACGATCTCCCAGAAGATGTAGAAGAGGAACGTGTCGAGCGCGAGGAAGACGCCCAGCATGCCGACCTCGAGCACGAGGAAGGCGATCATGTATTCCTTCACGCGCGTCGTGATGGGGCCGAAGCTCGCGAGGATGCTGATCGTCGTCAGGAGCGTCGTCAGGAGTACGAGGACGAGCGAGATCCCGTCCACGCCGACCTTGTACTCGATCCCGAAGAAGCCGATCCAGCCGACCTCCTGGACGAACTGGAAGCCCACGACCGATGGGTCGAACGCGAGCACGAGCACGATCGAGAGGACGAACGTGATCGCGGAGATCACGAGCGCTCCCCGGCGGATGGCCGACACCCGATCGGAGGGGAAGAAGGCGAGCACGAACGCCCCGACCAGCGGAGCGAAGATCGTGAGGGTGAGGATGTCGAGCTGCCCGATGTCGATCATCAGCGCGCCAGCCAGATGAAGAGGAGTGCGATCGCGATGAGGCCCAGGGCGATGCCCAGCGCGTAGTTCTGGACCCGGCCGGTCTGGATGCGGCGTGCCCCGTCGCCGAGCGCCTGGGTGCCAGTGGCGATGCCGTTGACGATGCCGTCGATGACGCGCACGTCGAACCACATGACGCCGTTCGCGACGGCCCCGCCGAAGCGGTAGAAGACGAGGTCGTTGAGGTCGTCGAACCACCACTTGTGGAACGACGCGCCGTAGAGGAAGCGGGTGGCGCCGTTGCGGGCGGTCAGGCGTCGGACGGTCTCGGGCTGGCCCTCGCGGCGGAAGAAGCCGAACAGCCAGATGCCCACGCCGATGCCGATCGCGGCGATCGCGACCGAGATGATGATGAGCGCGCCGTCGATCCCGAAGAGCTCGTACTCGGGGAGCTCGATGAGCAGCGTCTCCTCGGCCGGATGGAAGACGGGCTCGAGCCAGTGCATGATCGGCGAGTCGCCCAGCGGGAGGCCGATGACCAGGCCGAGGAGGATCGTCGGGACGGCCAGCAGGATGAGCGGGACCGTCATGCTCGGGGGCGATTCATGGATGTTCGGCTCGACCGCGGGATCGACCCGGCTCTTGCCATAGAAGGTCAGGCCCATGAGCCGGAACATGTAGAAGCCGGTGAGGCCCGCGACGATGACGCCGATGATGAAGACCCACTGGAAGTCGAGGACGAACGACTCGCCCAGGACGGAGTCCTTCGAGAAGAAGCCCGCGAGCGGCGGGATCCCGGCGAGCGACAAGGCTCCTATCAGGAACGTCCAGTGCGTGATCGGGATGCGACGCCACAGGCCGCCCATCCGCCGCATGTCCTGCTCGTCATGGACCGCGTGGATGACGGAGCCCGAGCCGAGGAAGAGGAGACCCTTCGTGAAGCCGTGGGCCATGAGGTGGAAGATCGCGGCCACGAAGGCGCCCACGCCGAGCGCCGCGAACATGTAGCCCAGCTGTGAGAGCGTCGAGTACGCGAGCACGCGCTTGATGTCGGTCTGTGTCAGCGCGATCGAGGCCGCGAGGATCGCGGTGAAGATGCCGATCGAGGCGACGATGATGAGCGTCTCGGGGGCCTGGGCGAAGAGCGGGGATGTGCGCGCGACGAAGTAGACGCCCGCGTTGACCATCGTCGCCGCGTGGATGAGGGCCGAGACCGGGGTCGGGCCCTCCATCGCGTCAGGCAGCCAGACGTGGAACGGGAACTGCGCGCTCTTGCCCGCGGCGCCGATGAAAAGCAGCAGCGCCACGATGTTGCGGACGAGCGGGTCGGCCTCGCCGAACGGCCCGAACGACGCCTGGATGTTCAGGGTGCCGGTGATGAGGAAGACGCCGATGATGCCGATGAGAAAGCCCTGGTCGGCGACGCGGTTGACGAGGAACGCCTTCTTGGACGCGAGGGCTGGCGCGCGGCGCGTATACCAGAAGCCGATGAGCAGGTAGCTGGACAGCCCCACCAGCTCCCAGGCGCCGAAGAGGACGAGGTACCCGTCCGCGAGGACGAGCAGGAGCATCGAGAACATGAAGAGGTTGAGGTAGGCGAAGAAGCGCCAGCGACCGGGGTCGTGCGCCATGTACCCGATGCTGTAGACGTGGACGAGCGCGCCGATCCACGTGACGACGATGAGGAGCACCGCCGTGAGGTTGTCGATGAGGAAGCCCGCTTCGACCTGGAGGTCGCCGGCCGGGATCCACGTGTAGAGCGTGAACCCGATGCCCGACTCGCCGTAGGCGCCCGAGAGTGACTGGAAGGCGAGGTACGTCGCGATCGCGGCCGCGATGAGGATGAACGCCACGGCGATGATCCACGGCCGCGCGCCCATCCGCCGGCCCACCAGGCCGGTGAGTAGGAATCCCGCGAGCGGGATCGCGAGCAGCAGGAGGATGAGCGCCTGGTCG
>DASTWH010000343.1:0-2264 GCA_035758735.1 Gaiellaceae bacterium | reverse complement strand
CAACCAAAGGATTAAAAGTCCTCTGCAGGCGTAGTCTGTCAGGCGGGGGAAATCACGAAACTGCAGGTCAGAGGCTATGTCGAGTACTCAGGAGTACTCTGCAATCCTGTTGCTGTGGCAGTCAGTTTGGCAGTCAAACGGAGGAATCCTATGGCACCGACGAGCAGGCGCGGCGCTGGAGGCGGCGGGATCAACCAGCGCCACGACCACCCCACCTGTCCCCCCGTGGTCGACGGCGTGCGGCCAGGCCATCACTGTCGGGGCCGATGGGCGGGCACCTACGACGTAGGCCCCCCAGGTGGCAAGCGCAAGCGGCGCACGGTCTACGGCAAGACCCGCAGGGCGGTCGACCTCAAGCTCCGGCAAGCGATCAAGGAGCGTGATGAGGGGTTCCAGACCTCCGGCCGCCTCACGGTCGAGCAGTGGATGACGTACTGGCTCGACGTCGTGTGCATCGAGCGCGGCCTGAAGGTCAACACCCTGAAGTCGCACCGGTCCAAGGTCGAGCAGTACATCGTCCCCGCGCTCGGCGGCTACCGCCTCGACCGCCTCGAACCCGAGCATGTCCGCACCATGTACGCCGACATGACGAAGCGGGGACTCTCCGATGCCACGCGCCGGCAGACCCACGCCATCCTGCGCCGCGCCCTCATGGTCGCCCAGCGCGAGGGCAAGGTGGTCCGCAACGTCGCCGCGCTGATCGACCCACCCCAGGTGGGCAGCCAGAAGCGCGGCAGGCTCTCCATCGAGGACGCCCGCAAGATCCACGCCACCGAGAACCTGCGCGGCCACGTCGCGCTGCTCGGACTACGGCAAGGCGAGGCCCTGGCGCTGCGATGGGTCGACGTCGACCTCGACCTCGGCGTCCTCGAGGTGTCCCGGTCGCTCGCCCGCCAGCCCGGCGTAGGGCTCGTGTTCGGCACGCCCAAGACCGCGGCCGGTCACCGCATGGTGCCCATCCCCGCGCGCACCCTCGCGCTCTTCAAGGTCGCCGCGCACGACGCCATAGCCGACGACGCACTCGTGTTCCACAACGGCAACGGCGCACCCCTCGACCCACAGCGGGACTGGCGGGCATGGAAGGCGCTGCTGGCAGAGCTCAACATCGCGGACGTGCCACTGCACGCCGCACGCAACACCGCGGCCTCGCTCTTGGAAGAGCTGGGCTACCCCGACCGGCTCGTCGCCGAGATCCTCGGACAGTCAACCATCACGACGACCCACCGCTACCAGACCGGGAGCGCGGACAAGCATCGAGAGGCGATGGACGCCCTCGAGGCATACATGCTCACCGCTAAGGCAGGGCAGTGATGCCAACGCCTCGGTGATCGTGGGGATGTCGGTGGACCATCGCTCCTTCACTGCGAGGACGGGTGCGCCGCCCCTGGGCCGGATGATGGCCCACTTGTGTTCGTCTGGCAGATCCTCGTCCCCGATGACCAGCAGTTGCAATGCAATCCCCATGCCCTTCCCGAGATAGTGCCCCGGGCCACTTGGTTGGACCCATGTTTTTGGGCGCTGTGAGACGCCCCGTACCCGTGCCGGGTGGTTGGTGAAACGTGTTGCGGGTGGCCTATCTCACCCGCTGGGCGAGTCGTCGCCCTTCTCGGCTGCGCGGCCTGATTGGATGCGCGCCAGCAGCCGCGCGACGGATTCCTCCATCGCGGCCATGTCTCGGACTGGGCCCTTCACCACGACGTCGACACCGAAGTCTCCGGAGACCCGGAACTCCACGACATCGGCCAACGAGCCACCGGGCTCGACGCCCATCTCCTGCTCGAGCGCCTCAAGGGCACGCTCGACGGTGCCGAACGTGCTGTCGCGGATGCGTTCGTCACCCGCTTCGAGGGATGCCAGAGTGCCCCGATCGATTCCGGCACGCATCGCCAGCGCCTTCACCGAGATGCCCAGCCTGACCCTGCGCGCACGGATCTGATCCGCTCGACCCGCGTTCACACGGTCAACCGTAATGGGTAGCGCCATCGCTGACATCGCGACCCTCCAACCTCTCTGATTCCCCCGAATAATCCACAACTTCCTGCACAGATAAGCACGTTCTGTGGAGTGCTGTAAGGGGAAAAATCGAACAACACGCGTGGAATTAGTTGCCCGGTGCGGGATTCTGCGGCATAGTCCACACCACTCAGCAACATCCCCCACACTCGAAGAGGTGCGGTCTAGTGCCGAATCCCGCCGAATCCGTCACGCCGATCTTCGTCTCGGTCAAGCAGGCCGCCGACATGCTGGCGATCTCCCCCTGGTCC
>DASTWH010000313.1:0-4795 GCA_035758735.1 Gaiellaceae bacterium | reverse complement strand
GATCACCGTCGCGTGGGATGGCGTCGCGCGCGCGACGCTCTCCGTCCGCGACACGGTCAAGCCGACGAGCGCAGCAGCGATCGCGGAGCTCGAGCGTCTCGGGCTCACCCCTGTCCTTCTCACCGGCGACGGCCGTGACGTTGCGGAGCGGGTCGCTCGCGAGGTCGGCATCGACCGCGTTCTGGCGGAGGTCTACCCCGAGGACAAGGTCGCGGAAGTCCGGCGTCTGCAGGCCGACGGCGCCGTCGTCGCAATGGTCGGCGACGGCATCAACGATGCGCCGGCGCTCGCGCAGGCGGACCTCGGGCTCGCGATCGGAACGGGGACGGACGTCGCGATCGAGGCGTCGGACATCACGCTCGTGTCGGGGGATCTCCGCGCCGCCGCGGACGCGATCCGGCTCGCACGGCGCACCCTGCGCACGATCAAGGGCAACCTCTTCTGGGCGTTCGCCTACAACGTCGCCGCGATCCCACTGGCGGTCGCCGGTCTGCTGAACCCGATCGTCGCTGCGGCGGCAATGGCGCTCTCGAGCCTGTTCGTCGTGACGAACTCGCTGCGGCTGCGCCGCTTCCACTCGATCAGGGAGGGCGAGATCGCATGAGCGAGACCGCAACGCACACGCACGGGTACGCGGCGGACAAGGAAGCGCTCGTCCGTCGGCTCCACCGCATCGAGGGTCAGGTGCGGGGGATCGAGCGGATGGTCGAGGAGGACCGGTACTGCATCGACGTCCTCACGCAGATCGCCGCGGTGAACACGGCGCTCGAGAGCCTCGCCTTCCGGATCCTCGACGACCACGTGAACCACTGCGTCGCCGGCGCGCTCGCGTCCGGAGACTCGGTCGAGGCGGAGACGAAGAGCAAGGAGCTCCTCGAGGCGGTGCACCGCTTCGCGCGGGTGAGGTAGCTAGCGGTCTTCCGTCGCGAGGCGAACACCGAGGGCGACGAGGATGGCGCCGGTGATCGCGTCGAGGACGCGCCGCACCGGGCCTGCGAGCACGTCACCGAGCTTCGCGACGACGACGGCATACATCGTCAGCCACGCGAGCCCCATCGTCGCGAAGAGCAGGCCGAGCCCGAGCGACGCCGCGAAGGCGCCCGATCCGTCCGGGACGAACTGGGGCAGCAGGCTCGCGAAGAAGACCGCGATCTTGGGGTTCCCGAGGTTGCTGAGCAACCCCTGCTGGAAGGCGCGGATCGGCACGAGCGGCGCGGACCCGCGCAGCCTCTGCTCATGCGGGCGCCGTGCGATCGCCGCCCACAGGGAGACGAGCCCGAGGTACGCGAGGTACGCGGCTCCGGCGAGCTTCAACGCCTGGAAGACCGGCTCGGACGCGCGCAGGAGCGCGACGACGCCGACACTGGCGGCGACGACCCAGATGAGGATGCCGAGAGTGACGCCGGCGGCCGTTGCGACCCCGCTGGCGCGCCCCCCCGAGAGCGTGTTGCGCACGAGGAGCGCGGTGTCGGGCCCCGGCGTGCAGATGACGACGACGGCGACCGCGACGAACGCGAAGAGTGCGTGCAGCATCCCGGAGGAAGTATCGCCGCGCGGGCGTCGTTGACCACCTCACGATGGGGCGGCCTCGCGCGTTGACCGGAGTGATGAACGCGCGAGCGCACATCTCTCTCCTCGTCGTGGTCGTCGTCTGGGCCGGTTCGTTCTCGGTCATCAAGCAACTGCTCGACGACGGCGTGGCCGCAGGAGACATCGCGATCCTCCGCTACCTGATCGCCGCCCCGGGCTTCGCGTACATCCTCTGGCGGACCCGCGGGCTCCCGGGCCTGACGCGCGCCGACGCGGTCCGCGTGGCCGCGGCAGGACTTCTGGTCGTCGTCGGCTACCACATGTTCCTGAACGTCGGCGAGCGAGACACGACGTCGGGCATCGCGGCCCTCGTGGTGGCGCTGGCACCCGGGCTTACGATGCTCCTGGCGTTCGCGCTCGGTCTCGACCGGATCAGCACCCCTCGCGTGGCCGGGCTGGCAGTCGCGTTCGCGGGCGTGGTGATCGTCGTCACGCTCGGTTCGGGAAGCGACCTGTCCCTCGAGAGCGCGAAGGGGCCGCTCATCGTGCTGGGAGCGCCACTCGCGTTCGCGCTCTACAACGTCATCCTGAAGCCGCTCCTCGGCCGCTACGACCTGCTGGCGCTGACCGCGACGACAAGCCTCGTGGGCATCGTCGGGCTCGCGCCCTTCGTGCGCGGCTCGACCGTCGACGCTGCGGTCGACGCGACCGCGAGCGAGGCCGCGCTCCTCCTCTACCTGGGGGTGCTCGCCACGCTGCTCGGCTACATCCTCTGGAACGGCGGTCTGAAGGGCCTCGGCCCGACGCGGGCCGTCACCTATGCGTACGCGATCCCGGGTCTCGCCGTCGCGTTCGGCGCGATCTTCCTCGACGAGCCGGTCACGCTCTGGCTCGCGCTCGGCGGCGCGCTCGTCGTGGGAGGGATCGCCGCGGCGCAGGGTGTGCAGCTCTCGAGCCGGCTGGCTAGCGTCCGGCCGTGGCGGAGCGCACGCTCACCAAGCGCGAGCTGAATCGCGCGCTGCTCGCCCGCCAGCTCCTCCTCGAGCGCGTCCGGCTGCCGATCCCACGCGCACTCGAGCGGATCGGCGGCATCCAGGACCAGTACGCGCCGAACGCGTACGTCAGGCTCTGGTCGTGCCTCGAGGGCTTTGAGCGAGACGACCTCACGCGTGCGCTCGAGCGGCGCTCGGTCGTGCAGGCGACGCTCATGCGCTCGACGATCCACGTCGTCTCGAAGCGCGACTACTGGCCCTTCGCGGTCGCCGTCCGCGGGCCGCAGCGCGCTTGGTGGTTGCGCGTGCAGACGCCACAGCCGACGGAACGAGAGCTCGAGCGCAAGGCGGCCGAGCTCGACGTGCTGATGGCCGACGGGCCGCGGCGTCACGAGGAGCTCGTCAAGGTCGTGGGGCGGAGCTGGGGGATGGTCGGGCCGTGGCTCGAGCTCGTGCGGGTGCCACCGTCGGGAACGTGGGAAAAGCGGCGCGCGCACCTCTTCCAGACGGCACAGCGCTGGGTCGGTTCCGAAGATGTCGCACCGGAGCCGGCACTCGACCACCTCGTTCGCCGCTACCTCGGTGCGTTCGGGCCTGCCTCGCGCGCCGACATCGCCCAGTGGGCCGGCATGCGGCTCGGGGACGTCGCGCAGTCGCTCGAGCGCCTGACGCTGAGACGCTTCCGCGACGAGTCCGGCGGCGAGCTCCTCGACCTGCCGCGCGCTCCGCTGCCTGATCCCGAGACGCCGGCGCCAGTGCGCTTCCTTCCGACGTGGGACTCCGTGCTCCTCGTCCACGCACGACGGGCGGGCGTGCTCGCCGAGGAGCACCGAGCGCGCATCTTCCCGACGACGATGCCCCAGTCGGTCGGGACCTTCCTCGTCGACGGCGTCGTCGCCGGCACGTGGCGGTTCGCCGAGGGCCGCGTTCGCTGGGAGCCGTTCGCCCGGCTCGATCCGACGGCGCGGCGCGACGTCGGCGAGGAAGCCGAGCAGCTTGCGGTGCTCTACCGCTGATCCACACAATGGCGCTGTGACCGAGCCCGTCCCGCACGAGCGCGAGCAGGCCGAGGAGCACGAGCACGTCGACGAGCACTCCGAGATGTGGCGCGCCGTCCTCATGGGCGACCTCGACCAGCTGCGGTACTTCCGCGCCGTGCTCGGGAAGATCCCGGCCGGGCCGCGCTGCAAGCTCTGCGCCGCTCCGCTGAAAGCTCCCGGCAGCGTCATCCTCAAGCCGTTCGGATTCGGGCCCTCGAAGCTCAACCGTCGGCTCTGTCGCGCGTGCTTCCGCTCGGTCGACAAGAAGCCCGGCGGCGCGGAGATCGAGCTCTCGCTGCTCTTCGCCGACGTTCGCGGGTCGACGGGTCTCGCCGAGGGGATGCCCGCGCACGAGTTCTCTCAACTCATCTCGCGGTTCTACGGCACCGCCGCCCGGGTCGTCGACGAGTGGGACGGGATCGTCGACAAGTTCGTCGGTGACGAGGTCGTGGCGCTCTTCGTCCCCGGCTTCGCCGGGGTGCGGCACGCGGAGCGTGCGGTCGAGGCGGCGCGCGCACTGCTCGAGGAGACGGGCAACCGGGGTGACGAGCCGTGGATCCCTGTCGGCGCCGGCGTCCACACCGGCATCGCCTACGTCGGACGAGTCGGGGAGGGAGACGCGTGCGACTTCACCGCCGTCGGGGACGCGGTGAACACGACGGCGCGGCTCGCGTCCTCGGCCGGCGCGGGCGAGATCCTCGTCAGCAAGGCGGCCGCCGACGCGTCGATGTTGGACGCGGAGGGCCTCGAGTCGCGGACGCTCACGCTCCGCGGCAAGGGCGAGATGATCGAGACGCTCGTCCTCGCTGCGGCCTAGGCCCGCGGCGAGGCGAAGCTGCGGAGCTCCTCTTCCACGAGCTCGGCCCACCGCTGTGCCTTCGGCAGCGTGATGAGCTTCCCCCAAGGCGAGCGGAGCGCGATGCCGTGTACGGCGCCCGGGATGAGGGTGTAGCTGCCCTCGGCGCCGCGCTCGCGGGCGCGGTCGAATCCCCTGCGCGAGTGTGCCGGCGAGACGCCGGGGATGCCCGGGAGCCAGCGGTCGAGCGATCCGTGCAGCACGCTGAGTCGCTTGGCGCGTAGCGTCGACACGTCCAGCTCGTCCGGGATCCACGGCGCCAGGCCGACGACCTCCTCGACCTTGGGCTCGGCGGCGACCGCGATGGAGACCGCGCCGCCCATCGAGAATCCGACGAGCGCGAGGCGCTCGGCGCCCACCTCGTAGACAGCGGCGCG
>DASTWH010000292.1:0-2689 GCA_035758735.1 Gaiellaceae bacterium | reverse complement strand
GGCACGCAGGCGCTGCCCGAGGGGGAGCCGCGCGCGCTCGGCGACGTCGTGCTCTGCCCCGCCGTCGTCGGCGAGGAGTGGCGCTGGCCGCTCGTGCACGGGCTGCTCCACCTCCTCGGCCACGAGCACGGCGCCGCGATGGAGGCGCGGGAGCGGGCCCATCTCCCGTGATCACGCCGCGCCGCACTCCGTCGATCCTCGAGAGCTTCAACTACGCGATCGAGGGGATCATCCACGTGCTCCGCACCCAGCGGAACATGCGGATCCACTTCGCGGTTGCGGTCGTCGTGCTGATCGCGGCGCTCGTCTCGGACGTCACGCGGCTCGAGCTGATCGCGCTGCTGATCGCGATCGCGTTCGTGCTGATCGCCGAGATGGTCAACACCGCGATCGAGGCGGCGGTGGACGTCGCCTCCACCTCGTTCGACCCGATGGCGAAGCTGGCGAAGGACATCGGCGCGGGCGCCGTCCTGATCGCCGCGGTCAATGCGATCGCCGTGGGCTACCTCGTCTTCTCGGGGCAGGTCTCCGGCGAGAGCTCGCGCCTGCTCGACCGCCTCTCGGAGGCTCCCGCCGAGCTGACGCTCGTGGCGCTCGTCCTCACGATCTCGCTCGTGATCGCGATGAAGGCACTCTCCGGCCGCGGCTCGCCGCTCCGCGGCGGCTGGCCCTCCGGGCACGCCGCCGTGGCGTTCGCCGGCTGGATGGCCGTTACGCTCTTGCTCGACGACACGGAGCACCGCTTCCTCGTCTCGTCGCTCGCACTGATCATGGCGCTGCTCGTGGCACAGACCAGAATCGAAGCCGGGGTCCACTCGACCCTCGAGGTGGCCTCCGGCGGGCTGCTCGGGGCGCTCGTGACTCTCGTCGTCTTCCAGGGGTTCTCCGCATGACCGACGCCGAGCTCATCGCCCGGGCGGACGCGATCGCCTCGCGCGCCTACGCGCCGTACTCCAAGTTCAACGTCGGCTGCGCCGTCCTCTGCAGCGACGGGCACGTGATCGAGGGCGTCAACGTGGAGAACGCCGCGTACCCGCTCGGCGTCTGCGCGGAGCGCACGGCCTTCTCGCGCGCCATGGTCGAGGGCTACCGGCCGGGCGACTTCGTGCTCGCCGCCATCACGGCGTCGCCGTGCGGTGGCTGCCGTCAGTGGCTCGCGGAGATGGGGGTCGAGCGGGTCGTGTTCCGGAACGGCGGGCGGATGGTGGAGATGACACCCGCGGAGCTGCTGCCCGAGCAGTTCGAGCTCTGACGTGAAGACCGGCCTCGTCGCCATCGCCGGCCGTCCGAACGTCGGCAAGTCGACGCTCGTCAACGCGCTGGCCGGCGAGAAGGTGGCGATCACGTCGACCGTCCCCAACACCACGCGGCGGCGGATCTTCGGGGTCGTCAACGGCGAGGACTGGCAGCTCGTGCTCGTCGACCTGCCCGGCTTCCAGCGGCCGATGGACCCGCTCACGGAGCGGATGCAGGAGACAGTCGACACCTCGTTCGAGGACGTCGACGCCGTGCTCCTCGTCGTCTCGGCCCGGGATCGCATCGGCGCCGGCGACCGGTTCGTCGCCCGACGGGTGTTCTCGCTCGGCGTTCCCGTGATCATCGCAGTGAACAAGATCGACAGACTCAAGCACGGGCACGTCGCCTCGCAGATGAAGGAAGCGGCGAAGCTCGGCGACTTCCACGCCCTGCATCCGGTGAGCGCGAAGGTCCGCGACGGGATCGACGAGCTGCGCGACGACCTCGTGTTCCTGCTGCCCGAGGGGCCGGCGCTCTTCCCGCGCGAGCAGCGCACCGACCTGACCGTCGAGGAGCGGGTCGCCGAGGTGATCCGCGAGAAGGCGCTCCACCTGACGCGCGACGAGGTGCCGCACGCGCTGACCGTCGAGGTGCTGGAGCTCGACGAGAAGGCCGTCCGAGCGAGCGTGCTCGTCGCGACGGAGTCGCAGAAGGGGATCCTCGTGGGGAAGCGCGGAGCGATGATCCGGGAGATCGGCACCCGCGCGAGGCCGGAGGTCGAGGCGCTCGTCGGGCACCCGGTGTTCCTGGAGCTCGTCGTCAAGGTCCGCCCGCGCTGGCGGCGCGATCGGAAGACGCTCGAGCGGCTCGGCCTCTGAGGCGTCCCGGCGCTAGCCGGCTTCCGCGGCCTCGTCGGCGTCGACGCGATCGGCGAGCGTCCGCGCGACCTTCAGCCAGAGCTCGGGGATCGAGTCGAGCAGCTCGACGAAGTCACGCCCCGCGATCGCGAGGACGCGGAGCGGAGTCGCGGCGACGACCGTGGCCGTGCGCGGCGAGCGGGACAGCAGCGCGATCTCGCCCACGTAGCTGCCGGCGCCGAGCTGAGCGACGCGCCTCCCGCGGCGGCGCACGTCGATCTCTCCCTCGACCACGACGTAGAACTCCGTGCCCGGCTCGCCCTCGCGGATCAGCTCTCCGCCCTCCTCGATGTCGCGCTCCACCGCCAGCGCGGCGATGCGGCGCAGGTCCCGCTTCGAGCACAGCTCGAACAGCGGGAGGTGGCGGAGCAACTCGACCTTTGCATCGGCCCGGAGCAGCACGGCAGGGACTCTAGTCATGCGCTCTAGACTTGGGCTCATGAGCCAGACCGTCGCACTGCCGCGCTCGCTCGAGCTCCCCGGGGGCGGGCGTCTCCCGCGCGTCGGCTCGGTCGACGCGGTCGCCCTCGAGGCGC
>DASTWH010000258.1:0-7139 GCA_035758735.1 Gaiellaceae bacterium | reverse complement strand
CGGACGAGAACGCGTCGCGGGTCAGCCGACACGGGCGGCGCCGTGGTACGCCTCGAGCGCGCGGGCGACCGCGACGCCGGGCTCGATCGGCGCGCCGCGCTCGACGAGGAGCGCCTCGACGGCGGTCAGCGCAGTCGTGATGTCGAGCACGTCGTAGTAGCCGATGTGGCCGATCCTGAACATGCGCGTGCCCAGCTCCCCATGCGCACCCGCGACCGTGATGCCGAAGCGGTCTCGCAGCTCGAGGACGAGCTCCTTCGCATTGACGCCGTCGGGCGTGAGGATCGCCGTCACGACTGCCGAGCGCTCCTCGTCGGGAGAGAACAATTCGAGGCCCATCGCCTTCGCGCCCTCACGACAGGCGCGACCGAGTGCCGCGTGCCGTGCGTAGGCGGCGTCGAGACCCTCGTCGAGGAGGAGGCCCAATGCAGCGTCGAGGGAGGCGACGAGCGTGACCGCCGGCGTGAAGGGCGTCGATCCGGTCGCGAGCGAGCTTCGCATCCGCTCCCAGTCGAAGTAGTACCGCGGGGTGGACGAACGGCTCGCGCGCTCCCAGGCAGGCGCCGACACGCTCGTGAGCGAGAGCCCAGGGGGCGTCATGAGCGCTTTCTGCGAGCCCGCGACCACGACGTCGAGACCCCATGCGTCGGTGTCCAGCGGAACGGCGCCGAGGCTCGAGACGGCGTCCACCAGCGTGAGCGCGCCTGCCTCCCGTGCGACCCGGGCGAGTGCCTGGACGTCGGCCACGACGCCCGTCGACGTCTCCGAGTGCACGAGGACGACGACCTCCGCGCCCGTCTCCGCAAAACGCGCGCGAAGGTCGTCCGGCTGCGGCGTCTCCCCCCAGGAGTACCGAAGCTCGTGGACGTCCGCGCCGAAGGCCGCGGCCATCGTGCACCAGCGGTCGCCGAACGCACCCGCCGTCACGACGAGCACGCGCTCGCCGGGCGAGAGGACGTTCACGAGCGCGGACTCGAAGGCACCCGATCCCGACGCCGTGAAGAGCAGAACGTCGTTCTCGGTACGGCAGACCTGCTGGAGCCGTCCCAGCGTCCTGAGCATGAGCTCGCGGAAGTCGGGACCACGGTGGTGGATCACGGGCGCGGCGCCTGCAGCGAGCACCTCGGGCGGCACCGGCGTCGGTCCCGGCGCCATGAGGTAGCGCTTTCTCGACATCGCCGGTGAGCGTACCCGCCGGTCGCGACGCGGACGAGGCGTCAGCGCGGCCGGTGACTCGTGAACGACATCAGCTGCTGGAAGGTCGGCCGGTTCGTCCAGCGCATCGTGTCGGGGAGCACCCCCGAGGTGAAGCGGATCCGCTCCGCGGTCGCGTCGGCGCGCCACGCCGACGGCGCGGGTCCCTGAACCGTCTCGAGCTGCGCCGCGGCGGCATCGATCGCTTCCCAGAGCGCCTCTCGGCACGTCGCGAGCACGCCGGCTCCGCAGTAGCGACGCGAGTACGGCCCACGCACCTCACGGCCGAGGAGCGTCCGGAGATCCTTGTCCACGTAGCCGTACCAGCCGGAGATGTACGACGAGCCACCGGGGCCTGCGTCGTCGCTGCGTGCGTGCAACGCCGCGAGCCGGCCGATGAGCGGCCCGAGAACCGGTGTCATCACGGCATCCGAGAGACGAGGCCAGGCCGCGTCCATGACGGCGGCCCCGGGATCGTCCACCTTTCCGTCGAGGTCGCGGTCGAGACGACTCGAGCCGTTCAGGCGCCAGTTGTCGAGCAGCCCGGCCGCGGCCTCCGCGCGCGCACTCGGGGCCGGTCCGGTCTGCAGCACCGCCTTGACGATCGGCCACACGCGGGCGATGCGGAGATCCTGGGTCGCCGCCTTGTTCATCGCGCCGGTGAGCGTCGCCAACGTGTGCGTCTTCCGGCTCGCGACCGCGGCACGCAGCAGGTCGACGCGATGGACCGGTCCGTACGAGAAGTTCGAGTCGGCCGCCCCCACCTCGCGCCCCGGCCGGTTGTTCCAGTTCAGGATCACACCGGAGGACGGGTTGATGCCCCGCGCGTGCGCCGCGAACGGGAGGAAGCCGCGCCAGTCGAAGTCACCGCTGCCCACCGTCGGCAGCGCCGGATCAGTGCCGGGCGCGCGCTGCGGGAGGCGACCGCTCGAGAAGAGCGCGATGTCGCGGTCGTCCGCGTAGAACCAGTTGAAGCTGAACTCGACGCCGTTCATCGTCGTGAGGAAGTCCTTCGCCGAGTCCACACGGCCGGTGTTCAGGTCGTAGAACGCTTTCGTCGAGAGGAGCTCGCGGCCGCGTGTCGAGCGCTGCAGCGAGACGGCCACCCGCTTTCCCCCGACGGTCGCATAGCCCACCACGGGGCCATGCGTCGTCTCGTAGTACGAGACCTCCTGGTCCGCCTCGCCCTGCGCCTTGAGCGTCCCGACGAGGAAGCGGCGCATCGGCTCACATTGGCCTCGGTACAGGTAGTGGTGGTCGTCGTCGCAGAGCGTCTCGACGAACAGGTCGAGGTTGTCCGCCTGGGACGAGGTCGCGCTCCAGGCGAAGTCCTGCCCGCGGCCGACGAGCACGAGGGGGACGCCCGGGAACACGGCGCCGCGCACGTCGAAGCCCGCGCCCGTCAACTCCATCTCCGCGAAGAACCCGGGGAAGAAGTAGCCGACCTGCGGGCCTGCCACGAAGAGCGGGTGACCCGTCTCCGACCGCTTCGCGCCGACCAGGAGCGCGTTGGAGGCGAACTCGGCCGCGACGAGAGGCGCACCGGTGAAGCTGCCGTCGTCGAGGACGACGCTGCCCAGCGCCGGAGACGACGGCGCCTGCTGCGGGAACGATCCCGGCACGCTCACGGCCGACTCCGGGTCGTTCGCCTCCCGCAGGTCGGCGAAGACGTTCCGTGCGTCGGCGGCGCCGAGCCGGTCGGCGAGCGCGTCGAGGAACATCGAGTTCTGCGCCTCCTGCCCACCGTTCGTTCCGAACCGCGCCGCGATGAGCGCGGCGGAGGCGATGACGTCGTTCGCCGTGAAGGGGGTCGCGGGGATGCTCTTCGCCCGGTAGTACCCGTTGATCCCGGCCGCGTACGCGTTGACGAGCGCGAGAATCTTCGGGCCGACCGTGCGCTGGCTCCGCACCGCGTCGATCTGATTCGCGAGGAACGCCTCGGCCTGCTCGCTCGGAACGAAGGACTTGCCCGTGAGCGCGAGGGCGAGCGGATCGAGGCCGGGCACGTCCATTGCGGCAACGCGCGCCGGGCCGCGGATCAGCTGGAGCAGGAGGCCACGGTCCGCGGCCGTCACCCACCCGGCGCCGTAGGCGACATCCGCCTGGGTCTTCCCGTTCACGTGCGCGACACCGAACTCGTCGCGGAAGATCGTGACGCCCGTGCGGGGGCGCTCTCGCTTGTACCCCGCCTTCTGTGAGGCGCCGAGCGGCGCCGGCTTGAACATGCGGCGGATGTCGCGCGCCGTGACCGTGCCGTAGAGCGGCGTCAGGGAGTCGTACATCCGCGCCTGGTCGCGCGTGTTCTTGTCGAACGTGAGGCTGCCGTTCTCCCCGGGGGGCAGGATCGTCCAGGCGGATGCTGCGTAGTCGCGCAGAGGCGCCGCTTCTCCCGGTGTGAGGACGACCACCGACGCCGCGACGAGAGTCGCGAGCAACGCGACGCGGCGGCGGACCACGCGCGGCATGCTACCCCGCTCGAGTCGCCCGAATACAGTGCCGCGCGTGGATGCGCTCCTTGCGTTCGCGGCGGCGCTCGTCACGCTGCGGCTGTCCGGCGACCTCGTGCGCCGGTACCGCCGGAGACGTGCTCCCGAGCTCGCCGCCTGGGCGGCGGGGCTCGGCGCGTACTCGCTCGCCGCGGGAGCACTCGCGTGGGGCGCAGCCGCAGGCTGGAGCGACGCCACGTTCCGCGTCTACTACCTCGGGGGAGCGCTCCTCACCGCCGCGCTCCTCGGCGTCGGCTCGCTTCTCCTGGTGCGCAAGCGCTGGGTCACGCCGATCGCGCTCGCGTACGTCGGCCTGGCGATCGGCGTCGCGATCGCCGTGCCGCTCCACGGGATCTTCTCGGGGACGGAGATCCCCGAAGCGCAGGACGTCCTCGACCTCTGGCCGGCGCGCGTCGTGGCGATCGTCGGAAACTCGCTCGGAACGCTCGCCGTCGTCGGAGTCGCGCTCGCCACGTTCCGGGCTCGCCCCGTCGGCAACGCGCTCGTGCTCGCCGGGATCGCCGTCGCGGGCATCGGGAGCGGGCTGGCGGGGCTCGGGATCGGTGCGCTAGCGCCGGCGATCGCGGTCGCCGCGGTCCTCCTCTACCTCGGATTCGTCGCCCCGGCGTCGCTCGCGAAGCCACGCCCACACGAGAACGCCCAGCACCGCTAGGGCGATCGCCGACTCGGCGATCGCGCCCGGCAACCCGCCATGAGCCACTAGCTCTGGGAAAGCAGCCACATGCCTGCGACGGTGTAGAGCACCATCAGTCCGAGCATCGGGAGTTGCGCCTCCAGGGCGCTCCGGCGATGCGGAAACACGACGACGGCACGATCGTGCGCGATCGCGAGCCCCGCGACGTGCCCGATCACGAGCGCTGCGACCTGCACGTACCAGACGGTCCGGTACGAGACGATCGAGAGGTTCGGCGCGAAGTCGACCGTTCCGAAGAGGTCCCACCCCCGACCGAACGGGTCGGAGATGAGCGGAATGACGAACTGGCCCTGGATCGCGGCGAGCGTGAAGTAGTGAGCGGTCATGTACGCGGCCGCGATGGGGACGAGCGGGAGGACGAAGTCCGGCACGAGCGACCGGCGGATGGCTCCGAGCTTCTCGGCCGCAGCGACTGCGGCGAGGTACGTCGCGAGGACCGCCGCGATGAGAAGAACGAGGCCGCCCAGGTTCACGACCATGAGGGCCAGGTCGACCGTGCGTTGCGACGAGTCCGCGAGGTTCGCGCGCAGTTGCGACGTGAGGTCCTGCCAGCGACTCGTGCGGCTGAACCCGTCGAAGCTCGTCGAGCCGAGCATCACGGCGACGAACAGGAGCGCACCGGGTGTGTGGTCGTCGCCGGCGAGCCCGGTGAACGGCCAGCGGACGACGACGCGGCCGTCACGCGACGCGAACGGCGCGATGCGCGAGAGCAGCTCGAACATCACCGCGAAGCCCTCGCCGTACCGCGTCCACGTCTCACGCCCGTACACGGCCATGCCCGCGAGCGCCCAGTACGAGTACAGCGCGATCGCGATCGCGAGCGTGCGTGGGTAGTCGGGCGACACTTTCGTCAGCTCGAGCGCGACGAACGAGAAGAGCGCCGCGGCCGCCGGGTACCGCCCCCACCGCCCCGACCACTCGAGCACCGGTCGGGCCTCGCGTCCTCCGAGCTCGAGGAGCCACACGGTCGCGTCGGCGATCGCGCGCCACGGGCTCAGCGCGGACCAGACGTTCCCGAAGAGCACGGACAGCAACGGGATGCCGAGCCAGAAGACGACGTACACGAACGTCGGGGCGAAGTTCAGGAGCGAGGTCGTGGTCCCGAAGAGCGCTGTTGCGAGCGTCAGTACGAAGAGCCCCACGGAGAAGAGGCCGAGGAGCACGCGCAGCGCCCGCGAGAGCAGCGCACGGCTGAGCGTGCTCGGCAGCGCCCGCCCACCCGAGTGCTCCTCGAGGAGTGGGCGCTTCCAGAGCGCGAGCAGGAGGACGAACGACAGGCCGAGGACGATCGTCGCGCCGACGAAGAAGTAGATCGCCGGGATCGGCAGGTCGCGAACGACGCCGATCCCGTGCGCGAGGAGCCTCACGGCTCGACGGTGATCTCGGCGATCTGCACGCCCCTGCTCTCGAGCTCCGCCTCGAAGCGACCAGGGATCGTCGCCTTGAAGGGGAGCCGGATCGTCCCGCCGGCGGTGACGTCCTTCGCCTTGTCGTAGCCGTGCAGGTGGATCTCGTCCGCGACGTCGGAGGTGACGACGAGCACGACCTGATCGTTCTTGTCGACGGTCTGGCGGACGATGCCGCCCTTCGGGGCGCCGTTGACGACGACGATCTTCACCTCGGTCGGCTCCTCCGCCTCGGTCGTGGTCGTCGTCTCCTCGGTCGTGGTCTCGGTGGTCGTGGTCGTCTGTTCGGTCGTCGTCGTGTCCATCGACGACGCGCTCTCCGAGTCGTTCGAGCCGCAGCCGACGAGAGCGACCGACGCCACGGTCGACGCGGCGATGAGCACGATCTTGTTCACGGGATCTCCTCTCCTCGAGCGCGCCTCACGTCGGCGCGTGGGTCAGCGGGACAGGAGCGGAGTGGGCGGCGCCCTGGACGACGGGCTCGGCAACCCGAGCGCGGCGACGTGATCCTGGCAGAAGTCGACGAACCGGAACTCCAGCCGTGGCCGGAGGCGAGCGGGCCTGCGCTGCTCGCCCACCGCGCGAAGGAGCCACCGCGCGAGACCCCACGCGACGAGCGCGACCGGGACCTGGAGGGCGAGACCGACGAGGAACGCCGGTGAGGTGAGAAGCAGCGGGACACCGCCGTGCACGATCCGCTCGACGTGCTCCTGGACGACGAACGTCGCAAGAGCGACCACGGGGAAGACGTGCGCGGGAGGCGCAGAGCGCGGCCGACCGAGCGCCGCAACGACGATCCCGGCGATCGCGAGCAGGAGCAGGACCTGAGGCGCGTGCCCGAGATACGCGTGGAAGGGATCGGTCGGAGTCGAGGTGAGCCGGTACGCGACCGAGTGCGCGATGAGCACGCCGGCAGCGACGACCGGCGAGACCACGAGCCACACGCGCGTGCGGTTCACGGCGGCCGATGATACGCGCCGCGCTGGCGGTTCTAGGAGTGAAGCGCCGCCCGGGCGACTGGCGCCCAGCGCACGGAGAACGCGGGATTGACCTCCAGCGCCTTGGCGTACCACTGGAGCATCCCGGCCCGATCACCTGCGCATCCCGCCGCATACCCGCGGTGGAAGAACAGGAGGCCGTCCTGCGTCCCGAGTCGAAGCGCACGTTCGGCGAACGGGAGCGCGTCTACGCAGCGCCCAGCGCGGGCGAGCGCCCACGCGACGGCGTCGTCGCCGTAGATCGACGGCCTCGCCTCGCGAGCACGGCGCGCGAGCTCGACCGTTTCGGACGGCCGTATCCGGTTGTCCGCTCGATAGACCGCCGACTCGAGGTCGACCT
>DASTWH010000250.1:0-17054 GCA_035758735.1 Gaiellaceae bacterium | reverse complement strand
GGGTTCGAGCAGCCGACCGACGGCCAGATCTTCCTCGACGGGGTCGACGTCGCGCAGAGCCCTCCCCACAAGCGTCCGGTCAACACCGTCTTCCAGAGCTACGCGCTCTTCCCGCACCTCTCGGTCGAGCAGAACGTCGGTTTCGGGCTGCGGTTCAAGGACGTCGCGAGGGAGGAGCGACGTGGTCGCGTCGCCGAGGCGCTCGAGCTCGTCCGGCTCGGTGGGCTCGGCCAGCGTCGCCCCCATCAGCTGTCCGGCGGGCAGCAGCAGCGGGTCGCCCTCGCCCGCGCGCTGGTCCTCTCGCCGTCCGTGCTTCTGCTCGACGAGCCGCTCGGCGCCCTCGACGCGAAGCTCCGGCGGGAGCTGCAGGTCGAGCTCAAGTCCATCCAGCGCGAGATCGGCATCACGTTCATCTACGTCACGCACGACCAGGAGGAGGCGCTGACGATGTCCGACCGGCTCGCCGTGATGTCGAGCGGCAAGGTCGAGCAGCTCGGCGCGCCGCGCGACGTGTACGAGCATCCCGAGACCGCCTTCGTCGCAGACTTCCTCGGCGTCTCGAACCTCATGCGGGGCCGCGTCGTCGACGGGCGCCGCGTCGACGTCGGCGGCGTCACGCTCAGCGCCGCCCAGGGCGAGGCGCATGCGGGCGTCGTCCGCCTCACCATTCGGCCGGAGCGCGTCCGCATCGAGCCGCCGTCGACGCCCGGTGAGAACCGCGTCCAGGCGACGATCGAGCGGTTCGTCTACCTCGGGTCGACGACGCAGGTGTTCGTCGCGCTGCCCGGGGGCGACCGCGTGCAGGCGCTCGTGGCCAACTCCGGTGACGTCGACGAGTACGACGTCGGGGCTGCCGTCACGGCGCACCTCCCGGCCGATGCGCTACGGATCCTCGCGGACGACGAGACGGTGCTGGCGTGACCGACGTCGTCGTGGTCGGCGCCGGCCTCGCCGGTCTCGCCGCCGCCCGTGATCTCGCGCTCGGCGGGGCCGACGTCCTCGTGCTCGAGGCGCGCGAGCGCGTCGGAGGACGCGTCGAGCAGGTCTCGGTCGACGACCAGCGCCCGGTGCAGCTCGGCGGCGAGATGATCGGCCAGGCTCACACGGCGTACCTCGGGCTCGTCGCGGAGCTCGGCCTGACGCTCGACTCGACGTACACGTCGGTGGCGGGCGCGACGACCTACGACCTCGTCGACGGTGTCCGGCGGTCACACGACGGCTTCCCGTTCGCGACGGCGGAAGAGCGTGCGGACTACGAGCGCGTCGAACGGCTCTTCGGCGAGCTTGCGTCCAGCGTCGACCCCGACGATCCGTGGGCGCATCCCGATGCCGCGCGCCTCGACGGCGTCTCCTGGGCAGGCTGGATGCGGTCGGTCGACGCTCTGCCGTCGACCGTGCGCGCGGTCGAGGCTGGCGCGCTCGCGCTCGCCGCGGGCTCGAGCGAGCGGACGTCGCTCCTGTCCGAGCTTCGCAAGGCCGCCGCCGTGGGCGACGACGGGTTCTACTCCTACGACCTGTGGGAGTGCTTCCAGGTCGCGGAGGGCTCCGCGGGGGTCGCGCTGCGCATGGGCGCCGAGCTCGGCGAGCGCGTCAGACTCGGCGCCGTCGCCACCGCCATCTCCGTGTCGCGTGGAGGCTGCCGCGTGACGCTCGACACCGGCGAGGTCGTGGCAGCGGAAGCCGTTGTCTGCGCGCTCCCCGTCAGCGTGCTGCACGGGATCGCGATCGAGGGCGTGTCGGCCGAGCGCCTCGCCTCGCTGCGCGCCCAGCGCCAGGCGCAAGCCGCCAAGGTCGTCACCGTCTACGACCGCTCCGTGTGGTCCGATCTCGGTGCGAACGGGCTCTCCGAGGGAGAGCTGCTGCTCGCCTCGACCTGGCCGCAGCGCGAGGGAGTGCTGTCGGGGCTCGTGCCCCCCGAGCGCGTCACGTGGCTCGCCGCCACGGCGGAAGAGCAGCGACTCGGCGCCCTGTACGCCGAGCTCGAGCGGATGTACGGAGCTGCCGCGGCTCGTCCGGAGCACTCGTTCCTGCGGATGTGGGCGCTCGATCCGTTCACGCGCGGATACACGACGCACTGGTGGCCCGGCGACGTTCTCCGGGTCGGTCCGCTCCACGGGACGCAGGAGCCGCCGTTCTACGTCTGCGGATCAGACCAGTGGGTCGCGGGCTACATGGAGGGAGCCGTGCGGACCGGACGTGCCGCCGCCGCGGCGGCACTCAGGAGCGAGGCGTGGACTCCCGCCTGATCGAGGCGGAGGTCGCTGTCGTCGGAGCCGGTGTCGCCGGACTGGCGGCGGCGCGCAAGCTCGTGGCCGCGGGCCGTGACGTCGTCGTGCTCGAGGCTCGAGGCCGCGTTGGCGGTCGGCTCTGGAACACGGAGATCGGTGGCGAGGCGAACGAGCTCGGCGGCGAATGGGTCGCCCCGTACCAGTCGCGGCTCCACGCGCTTCTCGGCGAGCTCGGGGTCGAGCTCTTTCCCGCATACCGCGAAGGCGACGATGTCTACGTCGACGAGAACGGTGACTCGCGCCGGCACTCGGGCGACGAGCACGGGCTGAGCTCCGCCGAGGAGCGCGCGCTCGAGGAGGGCGACGCCAAGCTGGACGCGCTCGCGAAGCAGCTCGACCCTGAGGAGCCATGGGAACATCCACGAGCCCGGGAGCTGGACACGATCACCTTCGACGAATGGCTGCGCGCCGAGGTCGCGGACGCGGTTGCACGCGAGAACCTCCGGTCCTACCTCGCGGACGGATTCCTCACGAAGCCCGCGTACTCGTTCTCGCTGCTTCAGGGTCTCTGGGCGATCGCGGGAGCCGGGGGCACCTACGAGCTCTTCGCTCCCGAGCAGTGCCTCGCGTATCGCGTCGTCGGCGGATCGCAGCTCATCCCGTTGCGCATGGCCGAGGAGCTCGGTGAGAACGTCGTTCTCGACACTCCGGTGCGGGCGATCGCGTGGTCCGACGGCGAGGTCGAGATCGACGCCGGCGAGGTGCAGGTCAAGGCGCACGCGGCCGTGATCGCTGTCCCGCCGAATCTCGTCGCGGCGATCCGCTTCGCGCCCGCGCTTCCCGCCTGGCGCATGCGGCTCCAGCAGGCGAGCTCGCAGGGGAGCGTGACGAAGATCCTCGCCGTCTATCCGGAGCCCTTCTGGCGGGCGGACGGTCTCTCGGGTGAGGGCTTCGCGCCCCACCAGTTCGTGCGCGAGCTCTACGACAACACACCACCGTCGGCTGCCGTCGGAGTGCTCTGCACGTTCCTGCCGGGTGAGCAGGCCGAGTTCGCCGGCCGCCTCCACCCGGACCGGCGGAAGGAGCTCGTTCTCGAGGGGATGTCGAAGTTCGTCGGCCTCTCGGCGCTGCAGGCGACCGACTACATCGAGACCGACTGGTCGGCCGAGGAGTGGACCCGTGGCGCGTATGCGTCGACGTTCGGCACCGGCGGGCTCACGCGCTTCGGCGCCGACCTGCGCCGCCCGGTGGGCCCGATCCACTGGGCGTGCTCCGACATCGCCGGCTCCGGGCACATGCACATGGAGGGCGGCGTGCGCTCCGGCGAGGCGGCCGCTGCTGCCGTGCTCGCGCTCTAGCGCACGGTCTCGGCGTCGAGCGTGGCGAACTCCTGCATCGCGGAGCCCGTGCCGCCTCTCTTCGAGCGAACGAGCCTCCAGAGGACGAACCCCACGATGGTGACGACGAGCGTGAAGCCGAGGGTGAGCGTGGCGAGCGCGTTCACTGCGGGAGTCGGTGCGGTTCGGCCGGTGGCGTAGATCCGTACTGGAACGGTGTCGGTTCCTGTCCCGGACGACAGGAACTGGCTGATCACGAAGTCGTCCATCGAGATGGCGAACACGATGATGGCGCTTGCGACGATCGCAGGCACCAGCATCGGCAGCAGCGCGAGGCGCAGCGCCTGGAGGCGCGAGGCTCCGAGGTCGCGGGCCGCCTCCTCGTACTCGGGTCCGATCGCGAGCAACCGGCCACGCACGATCAGCACGACGAAGACGAGCGAGAACGTGATGTGCCCGACCGCCTGAGCGAACGTGCCGAGCGGAATGAAGCGCAGCAGATGGACGAAGACGAGGAAGAGCGCCGTACCCATCACGATCTCGGGCGTTACGAGCGTCGCCAGAGAGACGCCACGTGAAATCCCGGCTCCCCGGCCGCGCCAGCGTGTCAGACCGATCGCCAGCGCGACACCGAGCGGAACGGTGACGAGCACGGCGATTGCCGCCAGGCGCATGCTCTGCACAAGCGCGGTGCTCAAGGTCGGGTCGTGAAGGACGGAGAGGTCGGGATCGCCCGTGTACCAGCGCAGAGACCATCCCTGGCCCGTCGACCGCGAGCGGCCCTCGTTGAAGGAGAAGCGGATCGCGACGAGGATCGGGACGATGGACCACACGAGGTAGAGCGCCGTCAGGAGGACGAGGAAGCGCGGCTTTCCCCACGGGTTCGACAGCCAGTTCCGCAGGCGAATCAGCGTTAGCCTCCGAGCCGCCGCTGGGCGCGTGCGGTCGAGACGATGTAGTAGCCCATGAGGATCACGAGGAAGGTCATCAGCACGACGACGAGTGCCGCGCCGACTGGGATCTGCTGGCCCCCCTTGATGTACAGGTAGATCTCGTTTCCGATCATGCTCGTCTGGGGCGAGCCGGACAGCAGGTTCGGCGTGTAGTAGTCGCCGAACATCGGCAGCGCGATGATCACGATCCCGGCGAGGATCGCCGGGATCGAGAGCGGCAAGGTCACGAGTCGGAACGCCTGGAAGGGGCTCGCGCCGAGATCGCGGGCGGCTTCGAGCAGGCTACGGTCGATTCTGTCGAGGAAGGCGTAGAGCGGGAGGATCATGAACGGGACGTAGCCGTAGACGAGCCCGAGGATCACGGACGAAGCCCGGCCGTCGAGCCAGTTGTGCGGCGCATCGAGGATCCCGACCCACATGAGGACCGTGTTCACCCACCCATCGTCCTGGAGCAGATTGATCCAGGCGAGCATCCGCATGAGGTAGCTGATGAAGAACGGTGCAACGAGGCCGGCGAGGAGGAGCGCCTTCCAGCGGCCGCCGTAGCGGGCGACGAAGTACGCGACCGGGTAGGCGATGACAAGCGAGAGCGCGGTGGCGATAAGGACATAGAAGAACGTCCGGACGAAGACCGTCTGGAACGCGGCTCCACTCGTGAAGAGGCCGTCGAGCACGAACTCGAACGCCGTGGTGTTCCACGCGAGCGGGTTCCACTCCGGACTCGGCGTCTGGAAGATCGGGTCGACAGTGCCGAGCGCGACGCACAGGATCACGTAGAACGGGAGCAGGAAGAACAGGCACAGCCAGAGCACGCCTGGAAGCGCCAGCCCCGCCCAAAGAGCGTCCCCTCGCGCGCGCCGCTTACTTCGCACCCGCGATGAACTCCGCCCAGGCGTTCTGCCACAGCGTCTGACCGGTCGGTGTCAACTCGGTCTGGACGTAGCCCTGGTCGAAGTCGCTCTCACGGACGATCGCGGTCTTCAGATTCGGAGGAACGACTTCGTCGGTGACGAGTCGGTCGGGGTTGAGCGTGACGAAGGGCGGTTGGTACCCGACGTAGTTCACGAAGTTGTCGTACCCGTGCTTCTCGTCGAGCAGGTAGTTGAGGAAGTGGTGCGCGAGCACGGGATGCTCGGCCGACTTCGGCACGGCCATCATGTCGCTCCCGATGGTGCCACGGCCGTCCTCCGGGAACCAGTAGCCGAGCACCTCCGGGCCGACGCCCTCCTCGAGCGAGTACTGCGCCGACACCGCGCTCCCCGACCACATCTGGTGGACCCAGGCAAGACCGCCCGGAAGGTTCGTGTAGTCGTTGGTCGAGTACTTCACGTTGACCGCGTCGATGAGTGACATGAGGTCGTCCTTCGCGAGGGCGATCTCGTCCGAGTCCTCCGTGTTGATGTTCGTGATCCCGTTTTTCAGGAGCATGTGCCCGATCGCGTCGCGGCTGTCGTCGAGGATGTACACCTTCCCCTTGTTCGCCTGGTCCCAGTAGATCTCGTACGGGTTTGCGTACTTCTCGGGGCGGGAGTCCGTCTTGTCCATGCGGTACCCGATCCCGGTCGTCCACGTGACGTAGGGAACGGTGTACTGAGAACTCTTGTCGTACCACGGATCCTGTAATGCCGGCCACACGGTCTTCGAGAGATTCGGAAGGTACTCGTGGTTCAGCGGCTGCAGGATCTTGCCGGCGACGAGACGGCCCAAGCGATCCGTCGTCGGGAAGAACACGTCGAAGTCGACCGCACCGGTCGACATCTTCGTGATCGCCTCGTCCATCGTGTCGAAAAACGACTCCTCGACCTTGACCCCGTACTCCTTCGCGAAGCTCTTCTTGATCCCCGGATCGAGATAGCCGTTCCAGTTGTAGATGCGCAGCGTTCCCGACTCGGGCTCGAGGCCCGACGCGATCATCGGGTTGTCGTCGAAGAGCGCGTGAGTGACCGGGTTCTCGGGCGTCGCGATCGTGAGCTCGGGCGCCGCGGTGTTGTCGGAGCCCCCGCAGGCCGCAAGGAACGTGCTCAAGCTGGATAGTCCGACGACGCCGGCGGCGGAGCGTCCGAGGAACTCGCGCCGGCCGTATCTCGATTCACGTGGGTGCAGCGTCATCCAATCCTCCCGGGCAGTGTCGCCCCCCGAATCCGAGTGAATCAGAGCAGCGGTCCGGGGTCAATCCGCAAGGACGATTAGGGCATCGACGGCCGTCGTGGCTGACACCGTGACAATCAGCGGATTGACCTCGACCGAGGCGATTCGCGGGTTTGCGAGCGCGAGATCGCCCAGCGCGCTGAGCGTTGATGCGACGACGCCGTGGGGGTCGTCGACGCCCGCAGCCGCCACGAGCGCCGCGGCCGAGCGGGAGTCGAGGGGAGCGCTCGAGACGCGGACCGAGTCGAGCTCCTCGACGTCAACGCCTCCCCGGCCGACCGCGAGGATCGGGCCGAAGTCGGGATCGCGAGTCATCCCGCACAGCACCTCGGTGCCCGGCTCGACCTGGCGCGCGACGAGCACCGGGCCGCCGCCGAGCCGGCGTGTCGCTTCCGCGGCTGCCTCGGGCGAGGCGACGCCGAGGACGACACCCCCCTCGCGGGCCTTGTGCGCAGCGCCGTCCGTCTTCACGACCACAGGAGCGCCGATCTCAGCGGCCGCGGCTGCGGCCTCCTCGGGCGATCCTGCGCGGCGTCTCGCGGCGAACGGGACGCCGAGTCGCTCGAGAACGAGCGACGACTCGTGCTCCGGCAGCATCCCCGACACGCCGAGGAGGTCCGAGAGGTCAGGCACGTCGCGGGCCGTGGGGCGCTCGAACTTCGGTCTGTGCGCGACGCGGGCGAGCGCGAGCATCGCGTCGCGCGGGCCGCGGAGGAGCGGCATGTCGAGCTCGCCAGCAAGCTCCTGGAAATGGCGCGGTGGATCGGCGCTGTGCACGGTGGTCATCGCGCAGAAGAGAGCCGAATGCTCGTCGCGCAGGCGCGCGAGCGTGCGCAGCGTCAGCTCGCACCACTCGTCGTTCGACGGGTCCCGGAACTGGGACAGGTCGGCGAGCGCGACGAGAATGTCGAACTCCTCCGACTCGGCGAGGAGCTCGAGGGAACGTGGATAGACCTCTGTCTCGTCGGCGATTCCCCAGGCGTCGAGCGGGTTGCCGGGGGCGAGGTAGTTCGGGAACGCGCTCGAGAGCGCGCCCGCGAGGCCCTCGGACAGCGGCTCGAACGGAATCCCTGCCGCCTCGGCTCGATCGGCGAGAAGCGCGCATTCGCCGCCCGACTCCGAGATACCCGCGATGCGAGTCCCGCTCGGCCATCGCTCGCGCCCGAGGACCTCGAGAGTTTCGAGCAGCTCGTGGAAGTCGGCGACCTCGAGGGCCGCGTACCGCCGGAGCACCGCCGAGAACGCGTGGTCGGAGCCGACGAGAGCACCCGTGTGGGAGAGCGCGGCGCGAGCCGCGGCCTCGGACCGCCCGACCTTCAGGCAGACGACGGGCTTTCCCGCGTCGGCGCAGCGCCGCAGCGCGTCGACGAAGACGTCGGGCCGGCGCACGGTCTCGAGGAAGAGGCCAACGACCTTCGTCCCCGGGTCGTCTGCGAAGAACGCGAGGAAGTCGGCGGCGTCCGTGACGGCCTCCGCGCCCGACGAGACGACGCAGCGCAGGCCGATCCGCCCTCCGAGCGCGAGGAACGCGTCGGCGATCGATCCAGACTGGCAGAGGACGGCGACGTGGCCGTCTGCGGTCGAGCTCTGCGGGCGCCCGTTCCACGCCGCCGGCCCGCCGGGGACGTAGAAGCCCATGCAGTTCGGACCGAGGAGAGTGGCTCCGAGCTCGCGCGCACGGGCGGCGAGGCGCTCGGTCGTCGGCTTGGACGCCGCACCGGCCTCGGCTCCGACGCCGGGGACGACGAACGCGCGAACTCCCGCGGCTGCCGCCTCCTCGAATGCCTGCTCGACGCGTTCGTGATTGACCATGAGGAACGCGCACGCCGGGACCTCCGGAAGGCCGGCGACGTTCGGGTAGCACCGGAGCCCTGCCACGTCGTCGTAGTTCGGGTTCACGCCGAACGCGCGAACGCCGCTCGCGACGACCGTCTCGACCGCCGCGTCGTTGCGCGGCGAGGCGCCGACGACGACGATCGAATCGGGGAAGAGAAGGGTCTGGACGCCGCTCACCGCGCGCATTCTCGCGACACCGCACTAGGATCGCGGCCGATGCGTCACGAGAAGCGCGTCGAGATCCGGTGGAGCGACGTCGACGCGTACATGCACGTCAACAACGCCGTGTACGCGACGTACCTCGAGGAGTGCCGCGACGAGTGGGTCGACCGCGCGCTCGGCGACCTCGGAGACGCATGGGACTTCGTGCTCGCGCGTGTCGCGATCGACTTCAGACGAGAGCTTCGGCTGGAGGACGAGGAGGTCGTCGTCAGCTGCACGCTCCAGCGCATCGGCAACTCGAGCGTCACGCTGAGCGAGGAGATCCGCACGCGGGAGGGCGAGCTCTCGGCAGAAGGGGAGGCGGTGCTGGTCGCGCGTGACCGCGAGCTCGGGCGCTCTCGCCCGCTGACGGAGGCGGAGCGCGAGGCGTTCGAGGGTGTTCTCCAGGCTCGGTAGCCCGCTCGCGATCGGGCCGGTCGAGCTTCCGAACCGGATCGTCTCGACCGCGCACCAGACGACGCTCGTCCACGAGCACCTCCCGAACGAGGACTTCGTCGCGTACCACGAGGCTCGGGCTCGAGGAGGCGTCGGGCTCATCGTCCTGGAGGCCGCCGCGATCCACGCGTCCGGCCTCCTCACCTCGCACACGATCGGGGGCTACCTTCCCACCGTCGTCGACGGCTACCGGCGGGTCGCAGCCGCGGCGCAGCCGCACGGGACGCGGCTCTTCGTCCAGCTGTTCCACGGCGGGCGGGAGCAGATCGCGTCGGCTCCCCGCGCGCCCGCGCTCGCGCCCTCCGCGGTGCCGAGCGCCCGCTTCCGGACGGAGCCGAAAGCGGCGCGAGCCGACGAGCTGGAGGAGATCGTCGCCGGCTTCGCGCTGGGGGCGGAGCTGGCAGCGGAGGGCGGTCTCGACGGCGTCGAGGTGTCGGCGGCGCACCGCTACCTGATCGAGCAGCTCTTCGATCCGGCCCTCAATCGTCGCGAGGACGCGTGGAGTGACGGAAGCGCCTTCCTCCTCGCCGTGCTGCGGGCGATTCGCGTGTCGGCACCCACTCTTGCGCTCGGCGTCCGTGTCTCCGGTGATTCACCGCACGGGCGTGCGATTGCGGAGGTGGCGATCTCCGAAGGCGTCGACTACGTGTCGGTGGCGCTCGGTGAGTCCTCCAGCTATCTCGGCTCGGTCGGCATCGTGCCGCCCGCTCCGGTCCCGGAAGGCGTCGTCGCCGAGCATGCCGCGGCGTTCCGCCTCGGGCCACCGGTCATCGCGACGTCGCGCGTCGTCGATCCCGAACGCGCGGAGGCGCTCCTCGAGGCTGGCGTTGCGGATGCGGTAGGGATGACTCGCGCGCTCATCGCCGACCCGGAAATGCCGGCCAAGGCGTTTGCCGGGAATGCGAGATCAGTCCTCGTGTGCATCGGCTGCAACACCTGCATCGCCCACTACCACGCAGGCACTCCGATCGGGTGCACCGTGAACCCGCGGACGGGGCGTGAGCGGACGGTTCCGCCGCTCGGCCGCGAGCCCAAGGGTCTGCGCGTCGTCGTCGCGGGAGGCGGGCCCGCCGGCCTGCAAGCGGCGGCAGACGCGGCCGAGCTCGGCCACGACGTCGTCCTCCTCGAACGCGGCGACCGGCTCGGAGGGCAGCTGCTTCTCGCCGAACGCAGTCCAGGAGGAGCGGAGATGGCCGGTCGCTTTCTCGAGCTTCTCGACCGCCGCGTCACCGCTGGCGGAGTCCGCGTCGACCTCTCCACCGAGGCCACTCCCGAAGTGGTGGCGGCGCTCGACCCGGACGTCGTCATCGTCGCCACGGGGGCCGCACCGCACGTTCCCGACCTGCCGCTCGCGGGAATCGAGGCCCAGCAAGCGTGGATCCTGCTTGCGGGGGAGGTCCCGACCGGCCGTCGCATCGTCGTCGCCGACTGGGGTGGCGACCCGTCCGGGCTCGACGCTGCGGAGCTCCTCGCCGCGGCCGGCAACGCCGTCACGCTCGCCGTCGCCTCCGTTACGGTCGGCGAGGCGGTCCACCAGTACCGGCGGAACCTCTACCTCCAGCGGCTGTACCGAGCGGGCGTGGAGATCCTCCATCACCGCGAGCTCGTGGGCGCGGCGAACGGCGCCGCCGAGCTGCGAAACGTCTTCGCACGCGAGCTCCACGAGCACGTCGAGGCAGATCTCCTCGTGCTTGCCCAGGGTCGGGTTCCCGTGAACGACCTCGCCGAGGCGCTTCGGGTGCTCGCGCTCAGGGTCGAGGAGGTCGGGGATTGCCTCTCGCCGCGCTCGCTCGAGGAGGCGACGCTCGAGGCTTCCCTTGCGGTGCGCCGTCTGAGCGTCGTCGCGTAGGCTGCCGCGCGCGGTGATCGTTCCCGAGCTACCCGAGGACATCCGTGCGCTGAAGGAGGCCGTCGGCCGCTTCGTGGCGGCCGAGGTCTACCCGCTCGAGGAGCGGATCGCCGAGCGCGGCTCCATCGACCACGACGAGCTCGCCGCGCTGCGGGCGAAGGCGCGGGAGGCCGGATTCGCGATGCTCAACATGCCGGCCGACCTCGGTGGCCGCGACCTGTCGATGCTCGGGCAGGTCGCGCTCGAGGAGGAGTCCGGCAAGGCGACGAACGGTCTCGGCTTCGCGGTCGTCGATCGCGGGCCCCGCGAGCTCCTGGAGATCGCGACGCCGGATCAGGTCGACCGCTACGTCAGGCCGATCGCGGACGGCGAGTACCGCGAGGCATGGGCGCTCACCGAGCCCGGCGCCGGGTCCGACCTCACCGGTCTCCAGGCGACGGCAGCTCGCGACGGCGATCAGTGGGTGCTGAACGGCGAGAAGTGGTTCGTCACGAGCGAAGGCGATCCGGGCGTCTACATCGTGCTCGCGGTCGCCGAGGGCGAGCAGACCCTCTTCCTCGTCGATCCAGGCACGCCGGGGATGGAGATCCGGCGCACTCCATCCTTCCTCCACGACCCGTACATCGACCACCACCCGGAGATCGTCTTCGGCGACTGCCGCGTGCCGGACGCGAACCGCGTGCCCGCGAGCGGCGACGCCGGTGCGAAGGAGTGGATCCTCGTCGAGCGGCTCTTCATCGCCGCGCGCTGCTGCGGCGCTGCTCTGCGACTCGTCGACCTCACGGCGGACTGGGCGCAGGAGCGCGAGGCGTTCGGCTCGGCGATCGCCGAGTACCAGGGCATCTCGTTCCCGCTGGCGGACTCGCTCACCGAGCTGCACGCCGCACGGCTGCTCACGTACCACGCCGCGCACGCATTCGACGTGCTCGAGGACCGCAAGGTGGTGCACGGGAAGGTGTCGATGGCGAAGCTGTACGCCTCGGAGATGGCGGGCCGCGTCGCCGACCGGGCCGTGCAGGCGCTCGGCGGTCGCGGCTACATGCTCGAGAACCCCGCCGCCCGGTTCTACCGGGAACTGCGCGTCGATCGCATCTGGGAGGGCACGAGCGAGATCCAGCGCTCGATCATCTCCCGTGGCGTCTTCAAGCGCGGCGCAGCTCCGTATCTCGGTTGGGACTGAGCGGCGTGTGACATAGCCGCGGCCCGGCGGCGTATCCGCTTCGTCACCGACTTAGCGGAGGTTCTCCATGAAACGCCTGCTGTTCCTCACTGCCGCGGGGCTCACGGTCGTCGCGCTTGCCGGTGCGGTCGGTCTCCCCGATCTCGCCGGCGCACAGGACGCCACGACCACCGATTCGATCACCGTGAACGGTGTCGGGACGGTCGACGCCGTCCCGAACGAGGCGAAGATGTCCTTCGGCGCCGAGACGCGCCGCGATACCGCCCAGGCCGCCGTCGCCGCGAACGGCGACGCGATGCGCAGGATTCTGAACGCGCTTCGCCAGGCCGGTGGGCGCGAGCTCGCGACCCAGTGGGTGAGCGTCTATCCGTACACCGACGAGGCCGGCCAGGTGTCGGGCTACGTCGCGTCGAACAGCGTGTCCGCGGTGAGCGACGTCGGCGACGCGCCGGCCTTGATCGACGCGGCCACGGAGGCGGGCGCCAACCAGATCAACGGACCGGGCCTCAGCTCGTCGAACGCCGAGGCGCTCTATCGGCAGGCGCTGGCAAAGGCTGTCGCGGACGCCCGCCTGAACGCCGAGGCGCTCGCAAAGGCCTCCGGTCGCTCGCTCGGAGCGATCACGACGATCGTCGAGGCCGGCGCGATCTCGCCGGAGCCGCTGTACCGCGAGGCCACCAAGGCGGCCGCGGACTCCGCCACGCCCGTCGTCCCCGGCCAGCAGGAGACCTCCGCGACCGTCAGCGTCACTTTCTCCCTCCGCTGAGGTAGTCGGACACGTGGGGCGCCGCCGTTCTGGCCGGCGGCGCCTCGTCCGACGGTCCCCTGGGAGATGATCTCCGCATGTCCGAGGAGACGATCGACCGGAGCTCGCGCGTCTCCACGCTCGAGCTCTTCTTCGATCTCGTCTTCGTCTTCACGATCACGCAGCTGACCGGGGTGCTCGTCGCTGGCGCGGGAGTGGCGTCGCTCGTCCAGGTCGTCGTGATGCTCGCCGTGATCTGGTGGATGTACGACGGCTACGCGTGGTTGACGAATGCGATCGCGACGGATCTGCTGCGCTTTCGACTGCTCTTGCTCGGAGGGATGGGCGGGTTCCTCGTGATCGCCATCGCCATTCCGACCGCATACGAGCGCGACGGGCTCGCTTTTGGTCTCGGCTATCTCGCAGTCGTCTTGCTCCACGCGGGGATGTATGCGAAGGGCACCTCGGTCTCGGAGGTCGCGGCGATCCTCCGCATCGTTCCGTACAACCTGACGGCGGCGCTGCTCGTGCTCGTCGGTGGGGTCGCAGGAGGGCGCGTGCAGGACGCGGTCTGGCTCCTGGCCGCGCTGCTCCTCTGGGTCACACCCTGGTTCACGAGCACGGAAGGCTTCGTCATCCAGGCCCGGCATTTCGTCGAGCGGCACGGGCTGGTGATCATCGTCGCCCTCGGCGAATCGATCGTCGTCATCGGCCTCGGAGTCGGGTCGCGTCCGGTCGATCTCGAGCTCGTGCTCGTCGTGCTGCTGTCGCTCGCGCTCAGCGCGTCGCTCTGGTGGCTCTACTTCCGCGACGAGGAGGCCGTCGAGCAGGCGATGGTCGACGCACCGGAGTCGCGCCGCGCGCGGCTCGCCCTCGTCGGGTTCGGCTACTGGCACTATGGTCTGCTGCTCGGGGTGGTGAGCGTCGCCGCGGGCCTGAAGAAGGCGGTCGGAGATCCCTACGACCCGCTCGGCACCTCGATCGGAAGCGAGCTCGCCCTCGGTGTCGCCCTCTTCGTCGCCTGCACCGCCGGGTTCGCAGCCGCGCTCGGGCTGGGCCCTCGCCGCGAGCGAATCGTCGCCGCGGTCCTCGCACTGGCGACGATTCCCGTCGGCACCGAGTGGACGGCTGCGGGCGAGATCGCCGCGCTGACGGCGATCGTGGTCGGAGCTCTCGTGCTCGAAGCCCGACGACCTGCCTCGAGCCCATAGGTTGACCCCGTCCAGCGCGGTCGCTATCTTGGCCGGGCTGTGATGCTCTTCGCGCGTATCTGAGATACCGGTTGCCGGGGCCCACCGATAGGGCCGGGCACTGGCTTGCACGTTTCTCGCTACGCACACGACCGAAGGAGCATCAGGTGATCGACATACAGGAAGCAGTCATGGAGGCCGTTCCCGTGCAAAAGGGCGCGGCCGTCGAGGTGCACGAGCTGCGCAAGGAGTTCCGTCGCAAGGACTCCCGCAAGCGCGGCGAGAAGCGCGGCGAGCGCCGCACGCGCGTTGCCCTCGACGGCGTCTCCTTCACGATGGCGAAGGGCGAGACGGTGGCGATCCTGGGTCAGAACGGCTCGGGGAAGTCGACGCTGGTCCGTCTGCTCTCGACGCTCCTCCTGCCGGACGGCGGGTACGCGCGCATACTCGGGCACGACGTCGTGGCCGAGCACCGGGCGGTCCGTAGGCTCGTGAACCGCGTGTCCGTCGAGGCGTCCTTCTTCAAGAAGATGTCGGCGTCGGAGAACCTGAGCTACGCCGCCCGCTACTACGGGATGACCTCCAAGGAGACGCGGTCGAAGATCCCCGAGATCCTCGAGCGCGTCGGCTTTCCCAGCGACCGCCGCGACGAGCCGATGGAGGCACTCTCGCGCGGGATGCAGCAGAAGGTCGCGCTTGCGCGGGCTCTGCTCACGTCCCCGGTCGTCCTGCTCCTGGACGAGCCGACGACGGGGCTCGATCCCCGTTCGAAGCTCGAGGTGCAGGAGTTCATCCGCGAGATCCGCGACTCGCACGACTCGACGATCCTGCTCTGCACCCACGACCTCGGCGAGGCGGAGATCCTCGCGAACCGCGTAGGCATCCTCGACCGGGGCCGGTTGCTCGCGCTCGAGTCGGCGGACGCGATCAAGCAGCGCTACGCGGCGGAGACGCTCGAGGAGGCGTTCTTCGCCGCGACCGGCCGCGAGTTCGAGGCGGAGGACGACGAGGACGACGACAGGGAGGTGTTCGCCTGATGCGTGCCATGCTCGGAACGATGCGGGCGGAGCTCGTCGGCGCCGGCGGCGTCGTCGAGCGCAACGCCTATCTGACCAAGCGCTACATCTGGTGGGACCTCGCCTGGTTCGTCTGGACCGTGGCGAACACGCTCACGATCGTCTTCATCGCGAAGGGCATCGAGGCGGAGGGCGGCACGCTCGACGTCAACGAGACGATGACCACGCTGCTCATCGGGGCGGTGGTCTGGGCCTACCTCGGGATCCTCTTCGAGTTCCTCATGGAGACCGTCGCCTGGGAGCGCTGGGAGGGGACGATCGAGTACACGTTCATGGCGCCGCTCTCACGGGCCATGCACCTGGCGGGGCAGGGCGTGTTCGCGGTGCTCTACGGGATGCTGCGGGCGACGTTCCTGTTCGTCATCTGCGGCTTCGTGTTCTTCGACCTGTCCATGCCGGATGCGGACTTCTTCGCCGCGTTCGTCGTGCTGCTCGTCGCCTCCGTCTCGTTCATCGGCATCGGGATGATGATGTCCGTCCTCCCCCTCATCTCGCCCGAGAAGGGCACGCAGCTCGGGTTCGTTGCGCAGGGAACCCTGCTCGTCGTGTCGGGCGTCTACTACCCGGTCGACGTGCTGCCGCAGTGGATGCAGTGGATCGCGACGATCTCGCCGGCGACGTACGCGCTCGAAGGCGCGCGGGCGGCGATCCTCGAGGGCGAGCCGCTGACCGCGCTGTGGAGCGACATCTGGCCGCTGATCGTCATCGGCGTCGTGTCGATTCCGCTCGGTCTCTGGGTCTTCTCGCGCGGCGAGACGTACGCCAAGAGGCACGGGAAGCTGAAGCGGAGCGGCTGAGATCGCCGAGCACGCGGTCGTCGTCGATCGCCTGGAGAAGGTCTTCGACGTCCCCGAGCGAGATCCGGGTCTTGTCGCCGCCACGAAGGGCCTGTTCCGCAGGAAGACGCGCGAGGTGCGTGCCGTCGACGCCATCTCGTTCACGATCGACCAGGGCGAGGTGGTCGGCTTCCTCGGCCCGAATGGCGCGGGGAAGACGACGACGCTGAAGATGCTCTCAGGGCTGCTTCACCCGAGCGGTGGGGACGCGCACGTGCTCGGGCACGTCCCCTCGAAGAGGCAGCGCGCGTTCCTCAGCCGAATCACACTCGTCATGGGCAACCGGAACCAGCTGCAGTGGGATCTCCCCGCGCTCGACTCGTACGAGCTCAACCGCGCGATCTACCGCATCCCGCGCGACGAGTTCGCCCCGTTGCGGGACGAGCTGATCGAGCTGCTCGACATCGGCGATCTCGTGCGCAAGCCCGTGCGCCAGCTCTCGCTCGGGGAGCGGATGAAGGCCGAGATCGTCGGCGCGCTCCTGCACAAGCCGCGGGTGCTCTTCCTCGACGAGCCGACGATCGGCCTCGACGTGACGATGCAGAAGCGGATCCGAGAGTTCGTGGCCGACTACAACGCGCGCTACGGCGCGACCGTCCTGCTCACGAGCCACTACATGGCCGACGTCGAGGCGCTGTGCAAGCGCGTCGTCGTCATCCACCACGGCACGATCCTCTACGACGGGGCGCTCGCCGGCCTCGCGGAGACGTTCGCCGCGTACAAGACGATCGGGGTCGCGCTCGAGAACGGGCACGCGGATCTCTCGCGGTACGGGGACGTGATCCACCGCGACGGCGACTGGATCACGCTCCGCGTTCCGAAGGCCGAGACGTCGACCGTGACGGCGCGGCTGCTCGCCGACGAGTCCGTGCTCGACCTGAACGTCGAGGATCCGCCGATCGAGGACGTCATCGAGCTCGTGTTCGCGCAGGAGCGGCCCGAGTGACGACCGTCCCGCAGGCGGTCGCGCCCCGCGAAGCCGGGCGGCTCCGCTCGATGGTCGACATCTACCTGACGAC
>DASTWH010000207.1:0-3376 GCA_035758735.1 Gaiellaceae bacterium | reverse complement strand
ACCACGCGGTCCAGACCCAGATGGGAAGCCGTCCGAGGACCTAGCTCGGGACGCCGCGCAGACCATCGGCCGATCGGGTGACTACCTCCTGCAGCTCCCATGCGAGAGAGCTCCTGGGCGTAGAAGGCCGGAGAGGACCGGCGGCTCAGCCGCCCGAGAACGGCGTCGCGCGGCTCGGCGGGTCGAGGATCAGGTCGACGACGAGCGCCGTCCAGCCCGTCTGGTGCATGGCGCCGAGGCCGGCGCCGTTGTCGCCGTGGAAGTACTCGTGGAACGACAGGTTGTCGCGCCAGGCCGGGTCGTCCTGCAGGCGCGCGATGCCGCCGTAGACGGGCCGGCGGCCGTCAGGGCCGCGGAGCCAGATCGAGAGGATCCGATCCGCGAGATCCTGCGCGATCTCCTTGAACGTGCGCTGCTCGCCTGAGCCCGTGGGGTACTCGATCGTGAACTCCTCGCCGAAGAAGTGGTGGTTGATCGCGAACTGCCTGATCGCGAGGTAGTTCACGGGGAGCCACACGGGACCGCGCCAATTGGAGTTGCCGCCGAACATCGTCGTCGTCGACTCGGCCGGCTCGTAGTCGATCGTCGCGCCGGGGATGCCCTCGAGCGTGTACGGAGCGTTCTCGTAGCGCTTCGAGAGGGCGCGCAAGCCGTGGGGCGAGAGGAACGCGCCCTCGTCGAAGAACTCGGCGAGGGTTCGACGAACGTCGTCGGGTGAGGTCACCGAGAGCAGCACCGCCCGCCTGTCTCCCAGGTCACGGATGCGTCCGGCGAGGCTGCCGCCCGTGTCGAGGAAGCGCTGCCGCAGGCGCGCGAACCGCTTGCCGAGCCTGTGCGCTCGCTCGACGTCGGGAACCGGGACGGCGACGGCAGGCAAGAGCGGGATCAGCCCGGCGATCGTCTTGACCCGCACGGGCGTGTCGTCCTCCCCCGCGCGGACGAGACGGTCGTAGAAGAAGGCGTCCTCGTGGTCGAAGAGACCCCGGCGCTCGAGCGCGCGGGCGATCAGCACGAACTGCTCGAGGAACTTCACCACCATGTCCTCGTAGACCTCGTTCTCCTGCGCGAGCACGATCGCGAGCACGAGCATCGACAGCGTGTAGTAGGCCATCCACGCAGTCCCGTCCGCCTGCTGGAGCGTGACGCCCTCGGGCAACGTCGAGCGGTCGATCGGGCTGATGTTGTCGAGGCCGAGGAAGCCGCCGCCGAAGACGTTGTTCCCGTCGGCGTCCTGGCGGTTGACCCACCACGTGTAGTTGACGAGGAGCTTCTGGAAGACCCGCTCGAGGAACTCGCGGTCGCGGCTGCCGTCGATGCGGAAGACGCGCAGGGCGGCCATCACGTGGACCGGCGGGTTGACGTCGTCGAAGTTCCACTCGTAGGCGGGGAGCGCTCCGTTCGGGTGCATGAACCACTCGCGGAGGAGGACGAGCAGCTGGTACTTCGCGAACGCCGGATCGAGATGCGCCCACGGCACCGCGTGGAAGCCGAGGTCCCAGGCGGCGAACCAGGGGTACTCCCACGGGTCGGGCATCGCGAGCACGTCGAAGGAGTCGAGATGGCTCCAGTTCCGGTTCCGCCCGCGCCGGCGCGCCTCGGGCGGCGGGGGCAGGCCTGGGTCGCCGTCGAGCCAGCGCCGGACGTCGTAGGGGTAGATCTGCTTGCTCCACACGAGCCCGGCGCTCGCCTGACGCAGGACCTGCATCGCCTCGGTCGAGGTGTCGGGCGGCGCGAGCGCCGCGTAGAACTCGTCGGCGTCCGCCTCCCGCGCCGCCACGACCTTCTCGAACGCCTCGCCGGCCCAGCCCTTGCGCGCCTTCTTCGGGCCGGACTTGCCCTCTCGGCGGTGGAGCAGGAGCCGCAGCTCGGCGCGCTCGCCGGGCTCGACCGTCACGACGTAGTGGAACGCTGCCTTCGTGCCCACCTCGTCGGGGTTGACGGTGGCCGCGCCCGACACGACGTGGTCGTTGATCCCGTCCTTCGGGTACGGGCCGGCCGACGTCGTGCCGAAGACGCGCGCCGTGTTCGTCTCGTTCTCGCAGAAGAGGGGCGCAGGGCGCGAGCCGTCGGGCGCGGGCGCGGCCTCGAGCCGATAGCCGGCGAGGGCGTGCTCCGCGACCACGAGCCCGTCGCCGTTCCGCTCGATCCGCGGCCGGGTCTTCGTGGCGTCCCACTGCCAGGTGTTGCGAAACCAGAGGGTCGGGAGCACGTGGAGCGTCGCGGCTTCGGGGCCGTGGTTCGTGAGGGCGATGCGCTGGAGGATCTCGGTGGGCGTGGCCTTCGCGTACGTCACCTCGACCGACCAGTAGCGATCCTCGTCGAAGGCGCCGGTGTCCAGCAGCTCGAGCTCAGGGTCCTGGAGGCCCCGGCCGTGGTCGACGAGCTGCTCGTAGGGGAAGGCCGCCTGGGGGTAGTGGTAGCGCCAGCGAAGCAGCGCGTGGCTCGGCAGCCCGTCGAGGTACCACCAGTACTCCTTCACGTCCTCGCCGTGGTTGCCCTGCGGCCCCGTCAGGCCGAACATGCGCTCCTTCAGGATCGGGTCGCGCCCGTTCCAGAGCGCGAGCGCCAGGCAGAGCTCGTGGCGGATGTCGGAGAGCCCGGCCATCCCGTCCTCGTTCCAGCGGTACGCGCGCGAGCGCGCGTGGTCGTGCGGGAAGAAGCTCCACGCGTCGCCGCTCTCCGAGTAGTCCTCCCGGACCGTGCCCCAGGCGCGCTCGCTGAGGTACGGCCCCCACTCGTACCAGGGGCTCGCCGTGAACAGGTCGTCCTCCGCGCGGCCGGTCGCCTCGGCGAGGCGGGCGTGCTCCGCGGTGGCGGGCCGCTGCGTCATGCCCCCTGCCCGGTGGTGGCCGGTGTATCGATGCGTGTCAGGTCGAAAGGTGCCAGCCCCAGGGCGGGAGCGCGACGTACAACCCGTCGCGAAGGTCGTCGCCGGTGCGCTCGAAGCGCTGCCCGTCGGCCGCGTCGTCGAGGCCCCACGTGGCGCTGCGGAGGTCGTCCCACGGCAGCGAGACGTGGCCCTCGGCCGGCTCGTCGCCGAGGTTGACGACCACGAGCTTCCGCGGGTCGTCGCTGCGCCAGCCCCATGCGACGAGCTGCGCCCAGGTCTCGTTGCCGTCCCAGCCCGCCCGCTCGGCGCGCGCCCACTCGCCCAGGCGGACGACGTCGTCGGCGAGGAACGCGAGCAGCCGCTCGTAGAAGGCGCGAAGCTCCTCGTCGGCAGGCTCGTCGGGCCGCCGGCCGAGGAAGACCGGCAGGTGCGCCTGCCGTCCCTCGAGCTGGCCGTCGTGGACGAGGCGCGCCCCCGTCTGGCTCAGCGTCGCCACCGCCGCCGCGCGGGCCTTCGCCGGTGCGAAGGTCGCCGCGGCTCGGGGCT